>NZ_JAELTR010000262.1:0-302 GCF_016428945.1 Chromobacterium sp. ASV23 | reverse complement strand
CCCCCCCCCCCCCCCCCCCCCCCCCCCCCCCCCCCCCCCCCCCCCCCCCCCCCCCCCCCCCCCCCCCCCCCCCCCCCCCCCCCCCCCCCCCCCCCCCCCCCCCTTTTCCAGCAGAAGACGGCATACGCGATAATTGGCGGAGTCTCGTGGGCTCGGAGATGTGTATAAGAGACAGGGGTGAGGATGGCGGCGCCGGTGAACAGAAAGTGGCTGCTGAATTTCATGATGCGGCGATCTCAAAAATAAAACGCCGCCGGCCGGAGCAGGGCTATTGCGTCCGGCATGCCTGGGCGGCGCGGACC
>NZ_JAELTR010000261.1:0-302 GCF_016428945.1 Chromobacterium sp. ASV23 | reverse complement strand
CCCCCCCCCCCCCCCCCCCCCCCCCCCCCCCCCCCCCCCCCCCCCCCCCCCCCCCCCCCCCCCCCCCCCCCCCCCCCCCCCCCCCCCCCCCCCCCCCCCCCTTTTTTCAAGCAGAAGACGGCATACGCGATAATTGGCGGAGTCTCGTGGGCTCGGAGATGTGTATAAGAGACAGGGGGTGGGAATCAGTTTTGGACGAACCGCGCGGCGGCGCGCAGCTCGTGGTAGCAGCGATATGAGCTGCCTTCCATCTTGGTGAAGGCCAACAGGTCGCGCTGGTCTGCGTAGCGCTCAACGGCGCC
>NZ_JAELTR010000260.1:0-302 GCF_016428945.1 Chromobacterium sp. ASV23 | reverse complement strand
CCCCCCCCCCCCCCCCCCCCCCCCCCCCCCCCCCCCCCCCCCCCCCCCCCCCCCCCCCCCCCCCCCCCCCCCCCCCCCCCCCCCCCCCCCCCCCCCCCCCCTCTTTTCAAGCAGAAGACGGCATACGCGATAATTGGCGGAGTCTCGTGGGCTCGGAGATGTGTATAAGAGACAGGCGCTGGCCTTGGCTCCCGAGCAAGGGCGGATCATGGCTTTGCGCCTGGGCGGCCAGGGCGCGCTGGCTGGCGTGCTGCGTCTCACCGACTGGGACCGCGGCGCCGGCGTGCTGACGCTGGGCTACG
>NZ_JAELTR010000259.1:0-305 GCF_016428945.1 Chromobacterium sp. ASV23 | reverse complement strand
CCCCCCCCCCCCCCCCCCCCCCCCCCCCCCCCCCCCCCCCCCCCCCCCCCCCCCCCCCCCCCCCCCCCCCCCCCCCCCCCCCCCCCCCCCCCCCCCCCCCCCCCCCACCCCCCCGCCCCCCCCCGCCATCTACACCTCCGTGCTGTCGTCGGCAGCGTCAGATGTGTATAAGAGACAGGACCTGGACCGCTTCAAGCTGGTCAACGACACCCTGGGCCACCTGGCCGGCGATCACCTGTTGTTCGAGGCCGGCGCGCGCATCCGTTCCTGCCTGCGCCACTATGATTTTCTGGCGCGTTTGGGTG
>NZ_JAELTR010000258.1:0-310 GCF_016428945.1 Chromobacterium sp. ASV23 | reverse complement strand
CCCCCCCCCCCCCCCCCCCCCCCCCCCCCCCCCCCCCCCCCCCCCCCCCCCCCCCCCCCCCCCCCCCCCCCCCCCCCCCCCCCCCCCCCCCCCCCCCCCCCCCCCCTTTTTTAATGATCCGGCGACCCCCGAGATCTACACCTCCGTGCTGTCGTCGGCAGCGTCAGATGTGTATAAGAGACAGGCGTGACGCTGGGCGGCTCCGGCAAGGAGCGCGGCGACCGCCATCCTAAGATAGGCGACGGCGTGATGCTGGGCGCCGGCTCGGCGGTGCTGGGCAATATCCGCGTCGGCGAGTGCGCCAAGGTGG
>NZ_JAELTR010000031.1:0-50763 GCF_016428945.1 Chromobacterium sp. ASV23 | reverse complement strand
CATCCCGAACAGGATCGTGAAACGCCTTAGCGCCGATGATAGTGTGGCATTCGCCATGTGAAAGTAGGACACCGCCAGACGCCCCATACGACAAAGCCCAGCTCACACGAGCTGGGCTTTGTGCTTTGCGCCGCCGAATGCGCGAAACCCGCCCCGACAGACCCTGCCGGGGCTTTGGCGTTTAGGGGGCTAGTCGTCCTCGTTCTGCCATTCGATACGTGCGCCCAGGCTGGCCAGGTTTTCGACGAAGCGCGGATGCGCGCGGCGGATGGGCGTGGCGTTTAGGATGCGCGAACTGCCCGGGATGCTGGACGCGATCATCAACAGCGCGATGGCGACGCGGATGATGTAGGGGCTGTCGACTTCGGCCGGCGTCAGCGGCTTGCCGCCGAAGATCACCACGCGGTGCGGGTCCGACTGGAAGGCGTGGGCGCCGAACTTGCCCAGCTCCGAAGTCCAACCCAGCGCGCCGTCATATACCTTGTTCCAGAACAGCATATTGCCTTCGGCCTTGACGCCCAGCGCGATGAAGATAGGCAACAAGTCCACCGGCAGATAGGGCCAGGGCGCGGCTTCGATCTTGGGCAGGATGTTCGGAGTGAATGGTTCGACGACTTTCAGCTTGTCGAAACGGGCGCGTGACCAGCCGTCGGCATGCTCGATATGGATGCCGAACTTGGCGAAGGTGCGGTCGATCAGCGGGAAGAATTCCGGCGCCCCATTCTTTACCTGAATATCGCCGCCGGTGATGGCGGACAGCGCCAGGAAAGTCACGACTTCATGGAAGTCTTCGACAAAGCTGAAATCCACGCCGCTCAATTGCTCCACGCCGTCGATGGTCAGGCGCGAGGTGCCTATGCCTTCTATGCGCGCGCCCATTGCCGTCATGAAACGGCAGAACTCCTGCACATGCGGCTCGGATGCGGCATTGGTCAAGGTGGCGCTGCCGCTAGCCAAGGCCGCGCACATCACGAAGTTTTCCGTGGTGGTGACCGAGGCGTAGTCCGGCCAGTGATCGAAGGCCTTGAGCCCTGATGCGGCATTGACGCGGATGCGGCCAGGCAGGCGGCTGACCGTCGCGCCAAAGCCGCTGAAGACGTCGATATGCGGGTCGATCTCGCGCACGCCCAAGGTGCAGCCCTGCACGTCGTTTTCTATCCTGGCCTCGCCGAAGCGGGCCAGCAGCGGCGGCACCAGCATGATGGATGAGCGCATCTCTTCCGGCAGATGGTCGTGCTCGGCGTCAAAGCGCGCGCCGGCGTGGCAAAGCGTCAAGGTGCCGCTGGCCAGCTCGCCGTCGATGCGGCTGCCCAGCGAGCGGAATAGCGCCAGGATCTTGCGCACGTCGGTGATGTCCGGCACGCCGCGCAGCGTGACCGGCTCCGTGGTCAGCAGCGTGGCACACAGAATCGGCAGGACGGCGTTCTTGTTGGACGACGGGGTGATACGGCCGCGCAATGGCGCGCCGCCATGGACGAGAAGGTGAGGCATGAGCGTATTGTGGTTTCGGTCAAAACGCCATTCTATGCCTGCCCGCATGACGAGTGGCCGGCCTTGTGTGTCGCTTGTGTGCCAGTCTGCGGCGAAACGTGAAAAGGCCATCGCGAGGATGGCCTTGGGAACGGCGCAAGTGCCGGCAGCTTAGCGATCCAGCCCGCCCAGCAGCACGTATTTGATTTCCAGATAGTCTTCGATGCCGTACTTGGAGCCCTCGCGGCCCAGGCCGGATTGCTTGACGCCGCCGAATGGCGCCGCCTCATTGGACAGCAGGCCGCTGTTGACCGCTACCATGCCGTATTCCAAGCCTTCGGACACGCGGAAGATGCGGCCGATGTCGCGGGCGTAGAAGTAGCTGGCCAGGCCGAACTCGGTGTCGTTGGCCAGGCGGATGGCTTCTTCTTCGGTCTTGAAGCGGAACAGCGGTGCCAGCGGGCCGAAGGTTTCCTCGCGCGCCACTTTCATATGGCTGCTGACGTTGCCGATCAGCGTCGGCTCGAAGAAGGTGTGGCCCAGCGCATGGCGCTTGCCGCCGGCGATCAGGGTGCCGCCTTTGGACAGCGCGTCGGCGATGTGTTCTTCCACCTTGGCTACCGCGTTGTGGTCGATCAGCGGCCCCTGGGTGACGCCGGCTTCCAGGCCGTTGCCGACCTTGAGCGTGGCCACTGCGGCGGCGAATTTCTCGGCGAAGGCATCGTAGACGCCGTCCTGCACGTAAATGCGGTTGGCGCAGACGCAGGTCTGGCCGGCGTTGCGGTACTTGGAAATCAGCGCGCCTTCCACCGCGGCGTCCAGATCGGCGTCGTCGAACACGATGAAGGGCGCGTTGCCGCCCAGCTCCATCGATACCTTCTTCACCGTGCCGGCGCATTGGGCGATCAGTTTGCGGCCCACTTCGGTGGAGCCGGTGAACGAGAACTTCTTCACCGTGTCGCTGCCGGTCAGCACCGCGCCGATTTCGCTGGAGCCGCCAGTGATGACGGAAAACACGCCGGGCGGGATGCCGGCGCGCTCGGCCAGCTCGGCCAGGGCCAGCGCCGACAGCGGCGTCTGGCTGGCCGGGCGGACCACCATGGTGCAGCCGGCGGCCAGCGCCGGCGCGGCCTTGCGGGTGATCATGGCACTGGGGAAGTTCCACGGCGTGATGGCGGCTGTGACGCCGATCGGCTCCTTGGTCACCAGCACGCGGCGGTCAAGGGCAGGCCCCGGCACGATGTCGCCGTAGATGCGCTTGGCCTCCTCGGCGTACCACTCGATATAGCTGGCGCCGTAGGCGATCTCGCCCTTGGCCTCGGCCAGCGGCTTGCCCTGCTCGGAGGTCAGGATAATGGCCAGGTCCTGCTGGTGCGCCATGATCAGGTCGAACCAGCGGCGCAGGATGGCGGCGCGCTCCTTGGCGCTCTTGGCTTTCCAGGCCGGGAAGGCGCGCGCGGCGGCGGCCACCGCGCGCTCGGCTTCGGCCGCGCCCATCTTGGGCACCCTGGCGATCTGTTCGCCGGTGGCGGGGTTATGCACAGCGATGTGCTGGCCGCCATCGGCATCCAGCCATTTGCCGCCCAAATAGCATTGCTGGCGCAGCAGCGTCGGGTCTTGCAGATTCAACATAGTGTTGTCCTTGTGCGGATGCGGGGGGCTGTGGCCCGCTGGCCCTCCCGCGTCCTGGGGGAGGGCCGCATCGCGAATCGGTTGGGGTCAG
Organism: Chromobacterium sp. ASV23; assembly: GCF_016428945.1. Taxonomy (NCBI): domain Bacteria; kingdom Pseudomonadati; phylum Pseudomonadota; class Betaproteobacteria; order Neisseriales; family Chromobacteriaceae; genus Chromobacterium; species Chromobacterium sp. ASV23. The sequence goes on along the minus strand of NZ_JAELTR010000031.1, from coordinate 47,570 downwards.
GCTTTCAGCGCCGCTTCCAGTTTGCTCAGCGCCTCGGCGAAGACTTCGTCTTCGATCGTCAGCGGGAACAGGAAGCGCACCACATTGGCGTAGATGCCGCAGGTCAGCAGAATCAGGCCATTGGCCAGCGCGTGCTGTTGCACCTTCTTGGCGAAATCGGCATCCGGGGTGTGGCTGCCGGGTTGATTGAATTCCACGGCGACCATCGCGCCCAGGCCGCGCACTTCGGCGATGTGCGGCACGGCGGACTTCAGGCTGTTCAGCTTTTCCTTCAGCGCATCGCCCAGGCGCTGGGCGCGCTCGGTCAGCTTTTCGCTTTCGATCACGTCCAGCACCGCCAGGGCGGCGGCTACCGCCAGCGGGTTGCCGGCATAGGTGCCGCCCAGGCCGCCGGGGGCCGGCGCGTCCATGATGTCGGCGCGGCCGGTGACCGCCGACAGCGGGAAGCCGCCAGCCAGCGATTTGGCCATGGTGATCAGGTCCGGCGCCACGCCGAAGTGTTCGCTGGCCAACAGCTTGCCGGTGCGGGCGAAGCCGGATTGCACTTCGTCGGCGATCAAGAGGATGCCATGGCGGTCGCACAGCTCGCGCAGCGCCTTCACCCATTCGGCCGGGGCGGCGTAGAAGCCGCCTTCGCCCTGGACCGGTTCATAGATGATGGCGGCGACGCGGGCCGGATCGATATCGTATTTGAACAGCTTTTCGATGGCGGTCAGCGAGTCCTGCACCGAGACGCCGTGCAGGGCGTTCGGATACGGCGCGTGGTAGACATCGCTGGGGAAGGGGCCGAAGCCCAGCTTGTACGGCGCCACCTTGCCGGTCAGCGCCATGCCCATCAGCGTGCGGCCATGGAAGGCGCCGCCAAAGGCGAGGATGCCGGGGCGGCCGGTGTAGGCGCGGGCGATCTTCACCGCGTTTTCCACGGCTTCCGCGCCGGTGGTGAACAAGGCGGTTTTTTTGGCGTAGCTGCCAGGCGTCAGCGCGTTCAGTTTTTCCGCCAGGCTGATATAGGACTCGTATGGCACCACCTGGTAGCAGGTATGGCTGAAGCGCGACAGCTGCTCCGCCACGGCGGCTTCCACTTTGGGATGCAGGTGGCCGGTATTCAGCACGCCGATGCCGCCGGCGAAATCGATGTAGCGTCGGCCTTCGCTATCCCAGATTTCCGCGTTCTTGGCCCGTTCGGCGATGAAACTGCACATCACACCCACGCCGCGCGGGGTGGCGTCGGCCTTGCGTTGCATCAGTTGCTGCTGGCTCATGGAAGTCTCCTCGGGGCCGGGCGATCGTGGCGCCGCCGCGGCGGGTCGATATGGCGCTGGCGGAAGCCGGCGCGGCAACGAGTCATTCTATGAGTGTGTTTAGCAAAAAGCTACGCGGAGTGTAAAAAATTAAACGCCTGTGGCGCGGACGGCACAGGCGTTGGCAAAGCCATGGCGTGATCAGCGGACGATCAGCCGGTTGACGTCGGCCAGCACTTGCGGCTCCAGTTGGCCGGCCGCCTGGGCCAGGGCCAGGCGTGCGGTCAGGTAGCTGTATTTGGCGTTGGCCAGGCTGGTCAGCGCAGTGTAGTAGGACTGTTCGGCCTGCAGCAGGTCGATGTTGGTGCGGATGCCCACTTCCTTGCCCATGCGGGTGGACTCTACCTTGCTCTTGGCCGAAATCAGCAGCTGCTGCTGAGCCCGCACCAGCGCCGCGCCGTTGGTCACGCCGAGGAAGGCTTTGCGCACGTCTTCCTTCACCTGGCGGCGGGTCGATTCCAGCTGGTCGCGGGCGGCGTCCTCCAGAGCCAATGCCTCGCGCACCTGGGAGTTGATGCCGCCGCCGGCAAACAAAGGCACATTGACAGTGACGCCGATATTGCTGCCGCGGGTATGCGGATAGTTGCCGTACTGGTTGCTGATCTGGTCGCTGTAGCCGGCATTGAGGGTGACGGTGGGCAGGTGGTTGCCCTTTTTTTCGATCGCGCTTTGGTGAGCCAGGTCCATGTTCTGTTGCGCGGTCTTGATCTTCAGGCTGTTCTGCAAGGCCATGTCGATCCAGGCTTCCAGGCCGGCCGGCTTGGGCGGGTCCAGCGGCAGCTGATCGCGCACGGTCTGGATGCCGGCCGGGTCCAGGCCGGTCAGCCGTTTCAGATTGTTCTGCGCCAGTTCCAGATTGTTGGCGTCGCTGATTTCCTGCGCCACGGCGCCATCGTAGCCGGCTTGCGCTTCATTGGTGTCGGTGATGGTGGCGGTGCCGACTTCGAACGCGGTCTTGGCCTGCTGCAGCAGGTTCAGATAGGTTTTCTTGCTGGCGCGGGTGGCGGCCAGTGTGTCCTGGGCGCGCAGCACGTCGAAGTAGGCTTGGGCGATGTCCAGAATCAGCTGCTGCTCGGCGGCGTCGAAGGTGGTGTCGGCCAGTTCGGTGCTGAGTTTGCCCTTCTTGTAGCCGGTGTACTTGCCGACATCGAACAAGGGCTGTTGCAGGTTCAAGCCGTAGCCATGGTTTTCATAGCCGCTGTTGCTGACCACATTGCCGTAGGCATCGACAATATTCGAAGGCTGCATCGGGTTGTTGTAGCTGTAGGTGCCGGTGGCGCTGACCTGCGGCAGCAACTGGCTGCGTCCCTGCACCAGCTTTTCCTGCCCGGCGTCGCGCTGGGCGCGCGAGACGGCGAAATCGGCGTTGTAGTCGCGGGCGGCTTGCCAGGCGCCGACCAGATCAAAGGCCTGGCTGGGGAGGGAGGCGCCCAGCAGCAGCAGGGCGGCGGGCAGGGTCAAGTTGTTCTTCTTCATCAGATTGCTCATTTTTTTGTTCGTTATTCCGACTGCGCGGCGGCAGGTCGTTCTTCATCTCGCGACACGCGGAACCATTGAGCGTACAGGGCCGGCAGGAACAGCAGCGTCAACACGGTGGCGACCAGCAGGCCTCCCATGATGGCGACCGCCATGGGGCCCCAGAAGGTGCTGCGAGTCAGTGGGACCATGGCCAGGATGGCGGCCAATGCTGTCAGCATTATGGGCCTAAAACGACGCACGGTGGAACCGATGATGGCCTCGAAGCGGCCTATGCCGTCACGGATGTCATGTTCGATCTGATCCACCAGGATCACCGAATTGCGCATGATCATGCCGGAAAGGGCGATCACGCCCAGCATGGCCACAAAGCCGAAAGGCGCGTGGAACAAGATCAGCGTGACCGTGACGCCTATCATGCCCAACGGCGCGGTCAGCACCACCATCAGCGTGCGCTGGAAACTGTGCAGCTGCAGCATCAGGAGTGTCAGAACTACAACAATCATCAGCGGCGCGACGGCAGCGATGGCGCGTTGGGATTTGCCGCTCGATTCCAGCACCCCGCCGGTTTCGATGTGGTAGCCCAGCGGCAGCGTGCGTTCCAGGGCCAGTATCTGCGGCTGCAGCTGAGTGGATACATCCGCGCCCTGCACGCCGTCCACCACATCGGCGTTGACGGTGATGGCCGGCAGCCGGTTGCGGCGCCAGATGATGCCTTCTTCCGGCTCGTAATGGATATGGCCGATCTGCGATACCGGCACGAAGCGGCCGCTGCCGGTCTGGATCATCAAATTGCCCAGCGCGGCGACATCTTTCTGTTCGCCCGGATTCAGGCGCGCCACGATGGCGATGCTCTGATTGCCTTCGCGATAGGCGCTGACGGCGGAGCCGGAGATCAGCATCTGCAGTTGCTGCGACAGCTGCTGCGAGCTGAGGCCGAGCGCGGCGGCCTTGTCCTGGTCGATGGCTATGCGCAGCGCCTTCACCTGTTCGCCCCAGTTCTGGTTGACGCGCAGCGCGGCCGGGTGCTTGCGCACCAGGGCCTCTACCCGGTCGGCGATCTGGCGTACTTGCTCATGATCCGGCCCCATCACGCGGAATTGCACCGGATAGCCTACCGGCGGACCGTTTTCCAGCCGGGTGACGCGGCCGCGGACCAAGGGGAAGTCGTTGTCGAAAATCTTCTCCAGGCGTTGTTTGACTGCCTCGCGCAGGTGCTCGTCGCGCGTCATCACCATCAGCTGGGCATAGTTGATGTGCTGTTGCTGCTGGTCCAGCGGCAGATAGAAGCGCGGGCTGCCGCTGCCGACATAGCTGGTGACGCTGATCACGTTGGGATCGGCCTTGGCCAGTTTCTCCATCTTTTCCACCTGCGCCAGTGTGGCCTGGTAGCTGGCGCCGCGCGGCAGCCACATGTCCACCATCAGCTCCGGGCGGTTTGATGAGGGGAAGAACTGCTGGGCGACAAACAGCTTGAATGCCAGCAGCGAGACGACAAAGGCGGCCAGGGTGGCGGCGATCACCGTCTTGCGGTGGTCCAGGCACCATTCCACCGTGCGGCGGAAGCGCTGGTAGAACGGCTTCTGGTAGACGTCATGCTCGCCGTCATGATGCGGTTTGGCCGGCAGCAGCACATAGCCCAGATACGGCGTGAACACCACGGCGACGATCCACGACAGCACCAGGGCGATGCCCACCACCGCGAACAGGCTGAACACGTATTCGCCGGCCATGGACTTGGCCAGCCCCACCGGCAGGAAGGTGGCGGCGGTGATCAGCGTGCCGGTCAGCATGGGGAAGGCGGTGCTGGTGTAGGCGAAGGTGGCGGCCTGGAACTTGCTCCAGCCTTGTTCCAGTTTCAGCGCCATCATCTCCACCGCGATGATGGCGTCGTCCACCAACAGGCCCAGCGCGATGATCAGCGAACCCAGCGAGATCCGCTGCAGGTCGATGTTGAAGAAGTACATGGCGAGGAAGGTCATCGCCAGCACCAGCGGGATGGACAGCGCCACCACCACGCCGGTGCGCAGGCCCAGGCTGAAGAAACTGACCGCCAGCACGATCACCACCGCCTCCACCAGCGAGCGCATGAATTCGCCGACGGCGTCATGCACCACCTTGGGCTGGTCCGACACGGCGTGGATTTCCACGCCCAGCGGCAGCTTGCCCTTGATGTGGGCGATGGTCTGGTCCAGGTTGCCGCCCAGCTTCAGCACGTCGCCGCCGCTCTTCATGCTGATGGCCAGCGCCAGCACCGGCTTGCCGTTGAAGCGCACGCTGCTGGTCGGCGGATCGATGTAGCCGCGCGAGACGGTGGCGATGTCGCCCAGGCGGAAGGTCTTGCCGCCGGCGCTGACCGGCGTGGCGGCGACGGCCGCCACCGAATCGAACTTGCCGGTGGGGCGCACCCAGATGCGGTCGCTGGCGGTTTCGTAGGTGCCGGCCGGCGTCATCGCGTTCTGTTCCTGCAAGGCCTGCCAGATGGTCCGGCTGTCCAGGCCCAGGCTGGCCAGCTTGGCGCTGGACAGATCGACATGGATTTGCTGGTCCTGTCGGCCCAGCACCTGCACCTTGGCCACGTCCGGCACGCGCAGCAGTTCTTGCTTGGCCGATTCGACATAGCGGCGCAGCTCCTCGTAGCTGAAGCCGTCGCCGCTGAAGGCGTAGATGTTGCCGAAGGTGTCGCCGAACTCGTCATTGAAGAACGGCCCCTGGGCGCCGGCGGGCAGGGTGTAGGCGATGTCGCCTAGCTTCTTGCGCACCTGATACCACAGCTGCGGCACGTTCTTGGGCGGCACGTCCTCGCGCAGCGACACCACCAGCACGGTCTCGCCGGGCTTGGTGTAGCTTTGCACGTAGTCGATCTCGCCCATCTCCTGCAGTTTTTCCTCCAGCTTGTCGGTGACCTGCTGCTCCATCTCCTCGGTGCTGGCGCCGGGCCAGTTGGCCTGCACCAGCATGGCCTTGAAGGTGAATTCCGGGTCTTCCTTCTGGCCCAGCTGGGTGTAGGCCCAGGCGCCGGCCAGCATCAGGATCACCATCAGGTAGCGGACCAGCGGCTGGTGGCGCAGCGCCCATTCGGACAGGTTGAGTTTTTTCATCGCCATGTCCTCATCGGTCCAGCAGTTTCACGCGCTGCTGCTCGTGCAGGAGATGCACGCCGGCGGTGACGACCTTGTCGCCGGCGCGCACGCCGGAGGCGATGACGGCGTTGTCGCTGTCGATGGCCGCAACCTTAACCGGCTTGCGGCTCACGCGCAGGGTCTTGTCGTCTATCGTCCACACGTAATGCTTGCCTTGCAGGTCCAGCAGCGCGCTTAGCGGCAGCCGCAGCTGATGGCTGGCCTGCGCCGGCAGGGCCACGTCGGCGGTCATGCCCAGCTGCAGGCCGCGGCTGTCGCCGGACAGGGCGATCCGCGCCGGATAGGTGCGGGTCACCGGGTCGGCGTCGGCCGCCAGTTCGCGCAGCTTGCCTTCCAGCGGCGCGCCGCCCTTCCACAGCGTCACGCGGAAGCTGCCGGCCTTGCGCACCGCTTCCAGCGCGTTTTCCGGTACCTGGATCGCCACTTCGCGCGAGCCGTCCTGCGACAGCTTGGCCACCGGCTGGCCGGCGGCCACCACCAGGCCCGGCTCGGCCTGCATCTGGCTGACGACGCCGTCGGCGTCGGCGGTCAGCGTGGCGTAGACGGTCTGGTTGCGGCTGGCCGACAGCGCGGCGCGCGCCTGATTGACCTTGGCCTGGGCGGCGTTGACGCCGTTGATCTGCGCGTCTACCTGGGCCTGGCTGATGAATTGCTTGGCCAGCAGTTCGCGATAGCGTTTCAGATTCAGCTGCTGCTGGGCGAGGTCGGATTCGGCCGCGGCCAGCTGCGCCTGCTTGGCCGCCAGGTCGAGCTGGTAGTCGTTGGGGTCCAGCCGCGCCAGCGGCTGGCCTTTTTTGACGCGCTCGCCGCTATTGACCAATTTGGCCACCACTTTGCCGGGCACGCGGAAGGCGAGCTGGGTTTCGTTGCGGGCGCGGATTTCGCCGGAATAGCTGCTGCCGCTCAAAGCGGCGGCGTCGCCGGCCACGATGTAACGCACCGGGCGGATGTCTTCCGGCGCGCTGGCTTTTTCCTGGCAGGCGCTGAGCGCGAGCGCGCCGAGCAGCGCCAGGCTGACGGTGATGGTTTTCTTCATGATGGCAAGTCCTGGGAAACGGGGTATTGCAGGCCCTGCAAAGTGAGCCGCAGCGCGCTCTGCAGGAAGCCCAATGGATCGCGGGTGATGCTGTCGCAGCACCCCGGCACTTGGCCGAAGGAGTGGCTGAGAATCATCGTCATCAGCATCGGCGCCGTCAGCATGTCGATGACGTGTTCGAGATTCGCGGGCCGGAACTCGCCGCGATCCATGCCGCGCTGCACGATGTGGCCCAGCAATTGGCGGGCCGGTTTGATGACTTCTTCGTAATAGAACCGGGCCAGCTCCGGGAAATTGGTGGCCTCCGCGGCCATCAGCTTGCATAGCCCGGCCGAGCGGGTGGCGCCGATATGGGTCCACCAGTCTTCCAGCGCCGCGTGCAGCAGCTGGCTGCCGCTGGCGTCCTGCAGTTGCTCCAGCTGCGCGCTCATCGCCTGCATCCGGGCGACGATGGTTTCACGCACCACCGCCTTGAAGATTTCTTCCTTGTTCTGGAAGTACAGATACGGCGTGCCCTTGGTCACCCCCGCGGCCTGGGCGATGTCTTCCATCTTGGTGGCGCGGTAGCCCTTGTCGACGAATAGCGTCAGCGCGGCATCGAGGATTTCGCTGGGGCGCGCGTCCTTCTTGCGCTGCCAGCGGCTGTTGCCGGATTCTCCCATTGTCTTCTTTCTGAATTTTGGTTCAGTAATGGCGGCACTGTAGGCGCGAACCGGATCGTCTGTAAATTAATAAATTACAATTCAGCAAGTGGCGTGATTAAAATGCAACACCGTAATCCGAATCGACAGTCAGCCGTTAAGTGCTGGAGAAACACGCCCCGCTACAAGGAGAGAGAAAGTGGCAATCGACGCAGCCGATAAGGCGAACATCCTGGCCGAGGCCCTGCCGTACATCCGTCAGTTCACCGGCAAGACCATCGTGATCAAGTACGGCGGCAACGCCATGACGGACGACGCGTTGAAGGAAGGCTTCGCCAAGGACGTGGTGCTGCTGAAGCTGGTCGGCATGAACCCGGTAGTGGTGCATGGCGGCGGCCCGCAGATCAATGATCTGCTGGCGCGCGTCGGCAAGCAGGGCGAGTTCATCCAGGGCATGCGCGTGACCGACGCCGAAACCATGGAAGTGGTGGAAATGGTGCTGGGCGGGCTGGTCAACAAGGAAATCGTGTCGCTGATCAACAAGCACGGCGGCAAGGCCGTGGGCGTCACCGGCAAGGATGGCCATTTCATCCGCGCCCGCAAGTTGTTCCTGAAGGCCGAGGGCGAGGAGGCGATCGATATCGGCCAGGTGGGCGAGATCGAGTCCATCGATCCGTCGCTGGTGTCGCTGCTGGACAGCCAGGACTTCATCCCGGTGGTGGCGCCCATCGGCGTCGGCATGGACGGCGAAGCCTACAACATCAATGCCGATCTGGTGGCCGGCAAGCTGGCCGAAACCTTGAAAGCGGAAAAGCTGGTGCTGATGACCAACACGCCGGGCGTGCTGGACAAGAGCGGCCAGTTGCTGACCGGCCTGACCGCGCAGCGCATCGACGAGCTGTTTGCCGACGGCACCATCTCCGGCGGCATGCTGCCCAAGATCAGCTCGGCGCTGGACGCCGCCAAGAGCGGCGTCAACACCGTCCACATCATCGATGGCCGCGTCAAGCACGCCTTGCTGCTGGAAATCCTCACCGCCGCCGGCGTGGGCACGATGATCCGCGCCTGATGGCGTTTTGTAGCGGCGACCCACAGTGAGCTATATTGATGGCATGCCACGGCGCATGCCGTCATGCGGCGCGCGATGGCTCCACAGTGCACAAGGGGAGGCAGCATGCAAACCGTAAGACAACTGCTGGACAGCAAACCGAGTCGGTCGCTGGTGTACGTCAGTCCGGACAGCACCGTGTTCCAGGCGCTGCAGGTGATGGCGGAAAGCGATATCGGCGCGGTGCTGGTGATGGAGTCCGGCGACATCGTCGGCATTTTTTCGGAGCGCGATTACGCCCGGCGCATCGTATTGCAGGGGCGCACCTCGGCCGGCACCAAGGTGCGCGACATCATGACCAGCCGCGTGGTCTACGTCACGCCGCAGCAAACGCTGGACCAGTGCATGGCGCTGATGACGGAGAAGCGCATCCGCCACCTGCCGGTGCTGGAGGATCAGACGGTGCTGGGCATCCTGTCCATCGGCGATCTGGTGCGGGCCACCATAGAAGAGCAGGAGCAGGTGATCAATCATCTGGTCCATTACATCCAGTCTGCCTGAATGATCCCGCTCACGCCATGCCGACGGCCCGCATATTGCGGGCCGATGTTTTTCTACGCCTGAACCGGGGACAGACGCTGGCGCAACGCCAGCAGCGCCGGCGCCACCCGCTGGCGCATGGCGGCTTCGTCGAAGGCGAAGGCGGGGCCGCTGGCGTTCAGCGCCATGGCCGGTTGCCCCGGCAGCAGGGCCGGCAAATGCACCCCCACCGCCATCACGTCCGGCTCGTATTCTCCAAACGACGCCGAATAACCCAGGGCCTGGTAGTCGGCGCAGGCCTGACGCAGCCGTGTTTCCAGCAGCGGCCAGCCGGCGCCGTATCTTTCTGCCAGCAGCGGCAGCACCGCCTGCTGCTCCGGCTGGGGCAGACCGGCGAAATACGCGCGGCCGATGGCGGTCGTGGCCAGCGGCACCCGTGAGCCGGCGCTGAGCTGCACCGACACCCGCGCCTGGCTGCGGCAGGTTTCCAGATACACCATGTCGCTGCCGTCGCGCAGCGCCAGGCTGATCGATACATTGTTGTTCAATGCGAACTCGCGCATCAAAGGCGCGGCGGCCGAGCGCAGGTCGTAGCCGGCCAGCGCCGTCGTCCCCAGCGCCAGCAGCGCCAGCCCAAGCCGGTATGGTCCGCCATCGCCCTCCGGCTGCAGATAACCCAGCCGAGTCAGCGTGTAGCTCAGCCGCGATACCGTGGACTTGGGCAGGCCGGTGCGGCGCGCCAGCTCCTGGTTGGACAGCGCGCCCTCTCCGGGGCGAAACGCCGCCAGCACTTCCAGTCCGCGCGCCAGGGCGGTGACGAATTGGCGGTCTACTTGCTGTTGCATCCTGTTCCTCATCATGGCAACGGTTTTGCCACATGACGGATAAATCGCTTTACAAGCCCGTGGCAGAGTGTTTAGTCTATTTTGCATGGTGAAATTTAATTCCGCAATGCGGAACATGTGGGAGAGGTCAGATGGCAGCATCCACGCAGCGCGCAGCGTTCAGTTGGGAAGATCCCCTGCTGTTGCAGGAACAGTTGAGCGATGAGGAAAGGCTGGTGCAGCAGAGCGCGCACGAGTATTGCCAGGAGCGGCTGCTGCCGCGCGTCTTGACGGCCAACCGCGAGGAGCGCTTCGACCGCGAGATCATCAACGAGATGGGCGAACTGGGCTTGCTGGGCTGCACCATCGAGGGCTATGGCTGCGCCGGCCTGTCGCATGTGGCCTACGGCCTGGTGGCGCGCGAAGTGGAGCGCGTCGATTCCGGCTACCGTTCGGCGATGAGCGTGCAGTCGTCCCTGGTGATGCATCCGATCTGGGCTTACGGCTCCGAAGCGCAGAAAGACAAATATCTGCCCAAGCTGGCCAGCGGCGAGTGGCTGGGGTGTTTCGGCCTGACCGAGCCCGACTCCGGCTCCGACCCGGCCAGCATGAAGACCCGCGCCCGCAAGGTGGACGGCGGCTATTTGCTGTCCGGCAGCAAAATGTGGATCACCAACAGTCCGGAAGCCGATGTGTTTGTGGTGTGGGCCAAGGATGACGAGGGCGAAATCCGCGGCTTCATCCTGGAGAAGGGCATGAAGGGCCTGTCCGCGCCCAAGATACACGGCAAGTTCTCGCTCAGGGCATCGATCACCGGCGAGATCGTGATGGACGACGTGCTGGTGTCGGAAGCGCAGCTGCTGCCCGGCGTCTCCGGGCTGAAGGGGCCGTTCGGCTGCCTGAACAAGGCGCGCTACGGCATCGCCTGGGGCGCGATGGGCGCAGCGGAGTTCTGCTGGCACGCCGCGCGCCAGTACACGCTGGACCGCCAGCAGTTTGGCCGGCCGCTGGCCGCCAATCAGCTGATCCAGCTGAAGCTGGCCAATATGCAGACCGAGATCGCGCTGGGTCTGCAGGCCGCGCTGCGCGTGGGGCGGCTGATGGACGAGGGCCGCGCCGCGCCGGAAATGATCTCGCTGATCAAGCGCAATAATTGCGGCAAGGCGTTGGACATCGCCCGCGTCGCCCGCGACATGCACGGCGGCAACGGCATCAGCGACGAATTCCATGTGATCCGCCACGTGATGAATCTGGAGGCGGTCAACACTTATGAGGGCACGCACGATGTGCATGCCCTGATTCTGGGCCGAGCCCAGACCGGTATTCAGGCATTTGCCTGATAAGCCGGCGCGGTCGGATGGCCGGCTGCGCCGTTGATTCCTGTCTGTCCTTTGTGGGCCCGGCTTGCCGGGCCGCTTTTTTTCTACTGGGCATTGCGCAATGGGTCAGAAACGCTGTCTGGAATAACTGCGCTTGCTACACTGAATTGCCCGAGCGACATAAATAGGTCGCAAGCGGGTGGCATCATCGAAATCCTGAAATGGGGAGGAAGTCGCGATGGCTGGAGCGTTGGCGGGTATCAAGGTGGTGGATCTGAGCCGGGTGCTGGCGGGGCCATGGGCCAGCCAACTGCTGGCGGACCTGGGCGCGGAAGTTATCAAGATCGAAAAGCCGGGCAGCGGCGATGACACGCGGCAATGGTCGCCGCCCAGTCTGCCGGACGGGCGAGCGGCTTATTATCTGTGCGCCAATCGCGGCAAGCGTTCGCTGACGGTGGACATCACGCAGTCGGATGGCCAGGAGATCATCCGCCGGCTGGCGGCAGACGCCGATGTGGTGCTGGAAAACTACAAAGTGGGCGGTTTGAAGAAGTACGGCCTGGACTACGACAGCTTGAAGGCGATCAATCCCAAGCTGGTGTATTGCTCGATCACCGGCTTCGGCCAAACCGGTCCTTATGCCAGTTATGCCGGCTACGACTACATCGTGCAGGGCATGTCCGGCCTGATGAGCATCACCGGCCCGGCCGATGGCGAGCCGCACAAGGTGGGCGTGGCGGTGTCCGATCTGTTTACCGGCCTGTATGCTGCCAACGCGGTGCAAGCCGCGCTGATCGCCCGCGAGCGCACCGGCGCGGGCCAGCATATCGACATGGCGCTGTTCGACTGCTCGCTGGCCATGCTGGCCAATGTGGCGTCCAACTGGCTGGTGGGGCGGACGGTGCCGCCGCGGCTGGGCAATGCCCACGCCAATATCGTGCCGTATCAGGTGTTCTCCGCGTCCGACGGCCATTTCATCTTGGCTTGCGGCAACGACAAACAGTTCGTCGATGTATGCCGCATCATCGGCCAGCCGCAGTGGGCGCGCGACGCGCGCTTCGTCACCAACCCGCAGCGCGTCGCCAACCGTTTGCATCTGGTGTCGCTGCTGGCGATGGCCTTCCGTCATCACGGGCGGGATTATTGGCTGGAGCGGCTGGACAAGGCCGGCGTGCCGTGCGGGCCGATCAACGATGTGGCCGAGGCCTTCGAAGATCCGCAGACCCAGGCGCGAGGCATGGAGCTGACGATGACCGACGCCGAGGGGCGGCAAGTTCCCATGGTAGGGTGTCCGATCAAACTATCGGGCACGCCGGTCGAGTACAATCTAGCCCCGCCCGATCTGGGCGAACATACTGAGCAGATCTTGCGCGCGTTGGGTTACGTGGATTCGGACATTGTCGCATTGCGCAACAATGGCACCGTTTAAACGCTTGTTTGATTTTGACGTCTTGCCGTCTTCATAGCATGATGTCAATCAAATCAATAAGTCCCAGCGGGCGCAAAGGAGAAACGGTGCAACGCGAATACATGGAATACGACGTAGTGATCGTCGGCGGCGGCCCTGCCGGGCTGTCCGCCGCGATCCGTCTGAAACAGATGGCGGCCGAGCAAGGCCGCGACATCAGCGTCTGTCTGCTGGAGAAAGGCTCCGAGATCGGCGCCCACATCCTGTCCGGCGCGGTGATCGAAACCGGCGCGCTGTCCGAGCTGCTGCCCAACTGGAAAGAACTGGACGCGCCGTTGAACACGCCGGCCCAAGCCGACCGCTTCCTCTATCTGACGGAAACCGAGTCCATCCAGTTGCCGACGCCGCCGCAGATGCACAACAAGGGCAACTATATCGTCAGCCTGGGCAACTTCTGTCGCTGGCTGGGCCAGCAGGCGGAGAACCTGGGGGTGGAAATCTACCCGGGCTTCGCCGCGGCCGAGGTGCTTTACCACGCGGACGGATCGGTCAAGGGCGTGGCCACCGGCGCCGTCGGCACCGGCAAGAATGGCGATCTGGACGGCGAGCCGGGCATGGAGCTGTGGGCCAAGCAGACCATCTTCGCCGAAGGCTGTAGGGGCTCACTGACCAAGACGCTGCTGTCGCGCTTCCACCTGACCGATGGTTCCGATCCGCAAACTTTCGGCATCGGCATCAAGGAACTGTGGGAAGTGCTGCCGGAAAACCATCAGCCCGGCCATATCACCCATACCGTGGGTTGGCCGATGGATACTGCCACCTACGGCGGCTCCTTCCTGTACCACCTGGAAGACAATCTGGTGGCGGTCGGCTTCGTGGTGGGCCTGGATTACCAGAACCCGTATCTGTCGCCGTTCGAGGAATTCCAGCGCTTCAAGACCCATCCGGCGATCAAGCAAGTCTTCGAGGGCGGCCGCCGCGTGTCCTATGGCGCGCGCGCGCTGACCGAGGGCGGCTTGCAAAGCCTGCCCAAGCTGACCTTCCCAGGCGGCGTTTTGGTCGGCGATACCGCCGGCTTCCTCAACGTGCCCAAGATCAAGGGCACCCATACCGCGATGAAGTCGGCCATGCTGGCGGCGGAAGCCGTGTACGAGCTGCTGGGCGACGAGGCGGAGGCGCAAGGCGGCGAAGCCAAGGGCTATTCCGCCAAGTTCAAGCAAAGCTGGGTCTACGACGAGCTGTACAAGGTGCGCAACATCCGGCCGTCGTTCCGCTGGGGGCTGTGGCCGGCGATGATCTATTCGGCCATCGACACCTTCCTGTTCCGCGGCCGCGCGCCGTGGACGCTGCGGCACAAGCACGCCGACAACGAGGCGCTGCGGCCGGCTTATGAGTTCAACCGCATTCAGTATCCCAAGCCGGACGGCGTGCTGACCTTCGACCGCCTGTCGTCGGTGTTCATCGCCAACGTCAACCACAGCGAGGACCAGCCGCCGCACCTGAAGCTGAAGGATGCGGCGGTGCCGATCGCCATCAATCTGGCCAAGTACGACGCGCCGGAGCAGCGCTACTGCCCGGCCGGCGTGTACGAGATCGTGGGCGCGGAGGAGGGCAAGCCGCGGCTGCAGATCAATGCGCAGAACTGCGTGCACTGCAAGACCTGCGACATCAAGGACCCGACCCAGAACATCAATTGGGTGACGCCGGAAGGCGGCGGCGGTCCGAACTACCCGAATATGTGATCGGGCGGTTTGTTGCCGCGCCAGGCCGGGCTTTCCGTTGGAAAACCCGGCCTTTTTGCATGGCTGCAGATCAAGTCTTGCGAAACAATGGCTTGACGGCGGCCGCCATCGTTGGCAGCATGGTCGAATGCTCGCCCAAAATGTATTTTTCGCCCACGCCTATTATTGGTACCGCCCCTCCCGGCGGCGCCAGGGATAGGCTCGGCAGTCATTTGGACTGAGCGCACTACCCGACCATGCCGCCGATCACCGGCGGCATTTGTGTTTGAAGCTCCAACGCAGCACATGGTCTCCGGTCAGGCGGATTTCACGCTCCAGGAGACAGAGCCATGAACGAAATCAGCGACGCCCTCATTCTCGCCACCCATGCCCAGCAGCCTCAAGCGCCGCTGACAGGGTATCCGGTTGCCCTGGCGACCGATGGCGAATGGCTGGCGTATCGTCCGGGCTCGCCTCAATTTCCGCCGCAAGCGGCGTGTCTGCTGGAGTCGCTGCTGCCGGAAATCCGCCAGTTGGCGTTGCATCTGGCGCTGCGCCGCGGCCTGCCGCCGGGCAAGACGCCATCGCGCATCGCCGAAGCGGCAGATTGGCTGGCGGCGCGCATGTTGTTGCTGGAATGGCGGCAACTGGCAGTGGGCCTGGACGAGCTATCCTTGCTGGACGAGGCCAACCTCCGCGCGCGGCAGTTTGCCGAGGCCGCTGGTTGGGAATGGACGCCCACGCTGCCGTTGTTGCTGCCGGCTGGCCGGACCGAGGGCATGCTGCAGGGCTGGAGCGCCGCGCCGGCGTCGGCGCAGGGCGAACAGGCCGTGCCGGCCAGTCTGGCGTTTCGCCGCACCGTGGCGGCGCGCTTTGCCGCCTTGTTTGCCCGTTAACCACCAAGGAGATGCGATGGAGCTGGAACTGCTCGACGAGAACGAACGCAGGCTGAACAATCTGACGCTGACCGTCTACATTCTGCAGGCGGTGAGCCTGCTGGTGGGCGTGACTGGCATCGTCGCGGTCATCATCAACTACGTGAAGCGCGACGACGTGCGCGGCACGATGTATGAAAGCCATTTCGAGTGGCAGATCCGCACTTTCTGGCTGGCTCTGCTCGGCTATGTCATCGGCTTTGCCACGCTGTGGCTGCTGGTCGGCGGCGTGGTGTTATTCGCGGTATGGGTGTGGTACATCTACCGCGTGGTGAAGGGTTTTCTGTATTTCAACGACCGCAAGCCGCTGCCGCTGCAATGAAAAGGCGGGCGCCGTGGCGCCCGCAAACGGCTCTGCGCGAACCGGTAAAACGCGGCCGGCGAGTTTCCGGCCCGGATTGCTGTGACGCCATGCTAAACCGCTCAAGCCTGGGCCGCCGCGAAACCCGCCGCCGGCTTGTCCCACGTCAAGCCTGGCAGCAAGCCGCCGGCTTTGGCACAATGCGCAACCGCCATCTATACCTGCCATCATGCAAGCCGAAGATCTGCTGAACCTGACCACCCGCACCATGCCCTTCGGCAAGCACAAGGGCGCGCTGATTTGCGAGCTGCCGGGTAATTATCTGAACTGGTTCGCCCGCGAGGGCTTCCCGCCCGGCGAGATCGGCCGCCTGCTGCAACTGATGCATGAACTGGACCACAATGGTCTGACTTATCTGCTGGACCCGATTAGAAAGCGTTGAACAATGGCAATCCAATGGTTTCCCGGCCATATGAACAAGGCGCGCAAGGATGTCGCCGAGCGCCTCAAAGATATTGATGTCGTCATCGAGCTGCTGGACGCGCGTCTGCCGGCTTCCAGCGCCAACCCGATGCTGGCCCGCATGGCCAAGGGCAAGCCGCGGCTGATGATCCTGAACAAGCAGGATCTGGCCGATCCGGCCGTTACCGAACAATGGCTGGCCTGGTACCGCGCCAAGACGCAAACCGAGGCGCTGGGCATGGATGCCGGCGAACGCGCCCCGGCGCAGCGGCTGATCGCCGCCTGCCGCGCGCTGGCGCCTAACCGCAGCGGTTTGGAGAAGCCGCTGCGCGTGCTGATCTGCGGCATTCCCAACGTTGGCAAGTCCACGCTGATCAACAGCATGTCCAGCCGCAAGATCGCCAAGACCGGCAATATGCCGGGCGTCACCAAGAACGAGCAGCGCATCATCCTGGAAGACGATTTCGAGCTGTACGACACCCCAGGCATGCTATGGCCGAAGATCGAGGTGGAAGAGGGCGGCTACAATCTGGCCGCCAGCGGCGCGGTCGGCCGCAACGCGATGGACGAGGAGGAGGTGGCCCTGGAGCTGCTGAAGTACCTGCTGCTCCATTACCGCGCCGATCTGGCCGCCCGCTACAAGCTGGATGAGGAAACGCTGGAAGGCATGCAGGACTGGCAGGCGCTGGAGCTGATCGGCAAGCGCCGCGGCGCGGTGCTGTCCGGCGGCCGCATCAATATGCAGAAAGCGGCCGAGATCGTGTTGACCGACTTCCGCGATGGCCAGACCGGCCGCATCACGCTGGAGCGCCCGGACGAGTGGGCGGTGTGGGAGAAGCGCGCCAAGGCGATCGCCGCCGAGCGAGCCATCCTGCGCGAAGAAAAGCTGAAGGAAAAGGAAGGCCGCAAGCAAGGCAGCCGCTGATTCGTCGGCATGATGGAAAGCAAACAGGCCCGGGAATCGGGCCTGTTGTCGTTTGGGCGGCGCGGTTTAGGCGATGGTATTGACGATGTTGCCGTTGGTACTGTCCGCCACCGCTTCGCCGGCCAAGGCCGGATTGCTCTGCAGTATGGTGGCCCAGTTGGCGTTGAGGCTGGAGCCGGCGCTGCTGGAGGTGCCCAGCGTTTGCGACAGGATCTGCTGGTCGGTGCTTTGGGCTGCGGTTTCGCCGCTGCTGGGACTGAGCAGGCTGCCTTGCAGGGTGCCGGCGGTGGCGAAACCGTTGAGCAGGCCGGCGGCGTCATAGGTGCCGGTATCGCTGCCGCTGCCGCCGAGCAAAACAACGGCGCTGGATTCCTGCGCCAGTTGCGCCGCCTGGGTAGCCAGCGCAGTCGTCGCATTGCCGTTCTGCACAACCGGTGAGGGCACGGTGCCGCCATTCAACAAGGCGGCGCTGGCCAGCGAAATCTGCGCGGTCTGGCTGATGCTCATGGCGAAACTCCTGGGTAGAGCGATTCTACCTTGGTAGTATCGGCAGTTTGCCCGGCGGACTCAATAGCGCTTAATAGCTACTAACAAATCAATGGCTTAGGTTTTTCAGCTCCGGGTCAGCAAAAAGGCGCCGGCGGCGGCGAACAGCAGCATCAGCAGCTGTCCGGCCCGAACGCTCCAGTGCGCGCCGGTTTCCAGGCAGGCCTGTTCCGGCTTGGCCGGATTGTAGCGAACGGGTATGGACGCGCTCGCCGGATAACGGCGCGCGAGGTCTTCCGCTAGCGTCTGGCTGCCGCCGAAGCCGATATCGGGGATGCGGATGGCGCTGGAGGCGTAGGTTTGGCCGTTGACTTGATAACGGTAGGAGACGACGGCGCGGTATTCGCGCTGATCGTGGTTGTCGGCGCCGCGGCGCACACGCCATTCCACCTCGCTGCGTTCGACTGTGCCCATTGTGGACGGCCAATCCTGCGCGGCGTTGGCTAACTGCGCCTGGCGCCACAGCCAGCCAAAGCCGGCGACGCCGATGGCGATCAGCAGCAGCGCCGGAAACTTGGCCAGCATCAAACGGCGGTGCCGGGCTGCTCGAACCAGCCGGCCAGTATGGCTTGCGCCGCCACTTGGTCCAGCGCCGGTTTCTGCTTGCGGCCTTTCTTGACGCCGGCCTCTTCCAGCAGCTGCTCGGCGATGACCGAGGTGTAGCGCTCGTCCACCAGCCATACCGGCAGGCCGAAGCGTCCCTTCAGCCGGTTGGCGAAGCGGCGCGACAGCGCGGACATCTCATGCTCGACGCCATCCGGATGCATGGGCAGGCCCACCACCAGCTGTTTGGGCTGCCATTCCGCTATCAGCTTGGCGATGGCGGCGAAGCGTTCATCGGTGATGGGCGTGTCTATGGTGGCCAGCGGATGCGGGATGCCCAGCAGGGTGTCGCCGACGGCGACGCCGATGCGGCGCTCGCCAAAATCGAAAGCCAGCGCGCAACCCTCAGGCATGGCCGACATCCGAGGACAGCAGCGAGGGATCGAAGCCGAGCAGCGCCATGGCGGCGTCGTAGCGGTCTTCGCAGGGCAGGTCGAACACGATGGCCGGGTCTGCCGGCACCGTCAGCCAGCCGTTGTCGGCAATTTCCTGCTCCAGTTGGCCGGCCGACCAGCCGGCATAGCCGAGCGAGATCAGCAGCCTCTCCGGCTTCTTGCCCTGAGACACCGCCGTCAGCACATCCTTGGACGTGGTCAGCGCCACGTCGTCGGTCACCATCAGGCTGGATTGCCAGTTGCCGGCCGGTTGATGCAGCACGAAGCCGCGGTCCGGCTGCACCGGACCGCCGAAGTACACCACGCCGGTGCGGGTGTCTTCGTCATCCAGCGGCAGATCGATCTGATCGAACAACTGAGCCATGGCGATGCCGGATGGCTTGTTGATGATCAGCCCCATGGCGCCGTGCTCGCCGTGCTCGCACAGATAGACCAGAGACTTGGCGAACAGGGGATCCGCCATGCCGGGCATGGCGATCAGGAAGTGATTGGACAGCGATAAGGATTCCATACGGGCATTATGGCACAAGTGTCCTTGCCGCTGGCTAGCCCGTTTCACGACAATTTTCGGCCGAAATAGTCCATCGACCCGCAGTCTGTCGCAGCCTGATAAAATGAACAGTTTGCTCCCTTTCGCAGCGAGGACGTTTTGCGCCTGACCCATATCAAGCTCGCCGGTTTCAAGTCATTCGTCGACCCCACCAGCATCGCGGTGCCGGGCCAACTGGTGGCGGTCATCGGCCCCAACGGCTGCGGCAAGTCGAACGTGATCGACGCCGTGCGCTGGGTGCTGGGCGAATCGTCCGCCAAACAGCTGCGCGGCGAATCCATGCAGGACGTGATCTTCAACGGTTCGTCCAGCCGCAAGCCGGTGTCGCGCGCTTCGGTCGAGCTGGTGTTCGACAACGCCGACGGCCAGCTTACCGGCCCCTGGGGCCAGTACGCCGAAGTGGCCATCAAGCGGGTACTGACCCGCCAGGGCGAATCCAGCTACTACATCAATAGCCAGCAGGTGCGGCGGCGCGACATCACCGATCTGTTCCTCGGCACCGGGGTGGGCGCGCGCGGCTACGCCGTGATCGAGCAGGGCATGATTTCGCGCATCATCGAGGCGCGGCCGGAAGAGCTGCGCGCCTATCTGGAAGAGGCGGCCGGCGTGTCCAAGTACAAGGAGCGCCGCCGCGAAACGGAAAACCGCCTGTCCGATACCCGCGCCAACCTGGAGCGCATCGCCGACCTGCAGCAGGAGCTGGAGCGTCAGGTGGAGCGGCTGTCCGAGCAGGCTGAAGTGGCCGCGCAATACCACGACATGCGCGGCGCGCTGACCCACAAGCAGAACCTGCTGGCCTTGGCGCGGCGCGAGGAGGCGGCGCGCAACGAGGCGCATGCCCGCGGCGAGCTGGCGCGCATCGAAACCGAAGAAGCCGCGCTGGAAGCGGCGGTCACCCACCTGGAAACCGAGCAGGAAACGGTGCGCGAACAGCACTTCGCAGCCAGCGACGCCGTGCATGAGGCGCAGCAGCGGCTGTTCGAGGCCAATGCCCAGCTGGCGCGTCTGGAAGAGGCGCAGCGCCACCGCGAGCAGAGCCGGCAACGGCTGGAGCGCGATCTGGCCGCCGCGCGCAGCGAGCGCCAGCAACTGGCGGACAACCGGCAGCAGGTGGAGGCTGAGCTGGACGACTGGCTGCCGCGGCTGGAAGAGGCGCAACTGCGGCAGGAAGAAGCGCAGATGGCGCTGGAGGACGGCGCAGACGAACTGCCGACCGCCGAGGCGGCTTTCCGCCAACTGGACCAGCAACAATCGCAGCTGACCGCGCAGCAGGCCAATCTGACGCGCGAACGCGATTTGTCGCGGCAGCAAATCGAACACTGGCAGCGCGGCCAGCAGCAGCTGGATGGCCGCGACGCCGCGCTGACGCGCGAACTGTCCGACCTGAATCTGCCGGAGCACGGCACGCTGGAGGTGGCGAAGCAGGAGGTAGACAAGGCCAAGGCCGCGCTGGATGCGGTGCGTGCCAGGCTGGTGGCGGACGAGGCCAAGCAGGCGGATTTGGCCGCCGAGCGCGAAAAGCTGGACCAGCAGTTGTCCGCCAAGCGCACCGAATTGGCGCGCGCCGAGGCCGAGGCCGCCGCGCTGACGGCGCTGCTGCAGCGCGAAGCGGCCGACGAGCAATTGGCCGGCTGGCTGGACAAGCATGGCCTGGCCGACGCGCCGCAGCTATGGCAATCGCTGCAGGTGGACGCGCGCTGGCAACAAGCGCTGGAAGCGGTGCTGGGCGAGCGCCTGTCCGCCCGCGCCGCCGCCTTGCCTGGCACGCCGCCGCCCGCCGCGCTGGCGCTGGTGGACGGCAAGCGCGCCGCTTCGACTGGACTGCCTGCGCGCACCTGGCCATCGCTGCTGGCAGAAGCGAAGGCGCATGCGCCTTTCGATGCGGCCTTGGGCGACTGGCTGGCCGGCGTTTATCTGGCCGAGACGCTGGACGCCGCTTTGGCGCGCCGCGGCGAGCTGGCGGCCGGCGAATGCTGGCTGACGCCGGAAGGCCATCGCGTCGATGCCGTCAGCGTGCGTTTCCACGCCGAAGCCAGCGGCGACGGCCTGATGGCGCGCAAGCAGCAATTGGATCAGGCGGCCGCCCGCGCCGACGCCTTGCGGCCGGAAATCGACGCTTTGCAGAAGAAGCGCGACAGCCTCTTGAGCATGGGCAATATGCTGGCGGAGGCCGTGCGCGGCCAGAAGGGTTCGTTGACTCGGCTGGAGGCCGAGCTGAACGCTGCCACACTGGAGCATGTCAAGCTGGACCAGGCGGCGCGCCAGGGCGCGGCGCGTCTCTCAGCCATCGAGGCCGAACGCGGCCGCATCGCCGAGGAGCGGCGGCTGGCGGCGGAGGGCATCGCCGAGGCCGAGCTGATGGGCGAGGAGGCGGCGCTGACGCTGGAAGAGCTGGCGCTGCAGCTGGAGGACGTTCGGCTGGCGCGGCTGAACGCGGAAACCCGGCTGGAGCTGGCGCGCAACAAGGCGCGCGACGCCGAGCGCGTGCTGCACGAGATCAAGCTGGCCTTGCACAGCGCCGAGCAGAGAGTGGCGGAGCTGTCGCGCCGCGGCCGCGAACTCGCCGACCGCGACGAGCAATTGCAGGAGCGGCTGGAGACGCTGGCCGGCGAATCGGAAACGGTAGACGAGGCGGTGCCGGAAGAGGCGCTGCAACTGGCGCTGGCCGAGCGCGAAACGCGCGAGGGCGAACTGTCCGCCGCGCGCGACAGGCTCAACCAGCTGACCGAGCGGATGCGCGAGATCGGCCAGCGCCAGCACGAGGCCAACGCCGCCTTGCCGGCGCTGCGCGAGGCGCGCTCGGATTGGCTGCTCAAGCATCAGGAAGCCCGCTTGGCGATGGAGCGTTTCGCCGAGGAGCTGGCTCAGGCCGAGGCCGACGAAACCGCGCTGCTGGCCGACCTCAACGAAGGCGTCAAGCCAAACGCCTTGGCCGCCGAGATCGCCCGCCTGGCGCGCGCGTTGGAGGGGCTGGGCGCGGTCAACCTGGCGGCGCTGCAGGAACTGGACGAGGCGAAGAAGCGCGGCGAATACCTGCAGAACCAGTCCGACGACCTGAATCAGGCCATGGCAACGCTGGTCGAGGCCATCAGCAAGATAGACGGCGAAACCCGCGACATGCTGCAGGCCACCTACGACGCGGTCAACGCCAAGATGCGCGAGTTTTTCCCTACGCTGTTCGGCGGCGGCCGCGCCGAGCTGGTATTGACCGGCGAAGACTTGCTGGACGCCGGCGTGCAGATCATCGCCCAGCCGCCGGGCAAGAAGAACAGCACGATTCATCTTCTGTCCGGCGGCGAGAAGGCGCTGACCGCGATGAGCCTGGTGTTCTCGCTGTTCAGCCTGAACCCGGCGCCGTTCTGCCTCTTGGACGAGGTGGACGCGCCGCTGGACGACGCCAATACCAGCCGCTTCTGCGACCTGGTCAAACAGATGTCCGAGCGCACCCAGTTCCTCTATATTTCACACAACCGGCTGACCATGGAGATGGCCGAGCAGCTGGTGGGCGTGACGATGCAGGAGCAGGGCGTCAGCCGCATCGTGGCGGTGGATATCGTCGAGGCGCTGAAGATGCGCGAGACAGCCTGATCGCCGGCTTGACGCGGCGCAAGGTTCGGCCCGGCGGCCGGATGGCATACTGCGCCGCCGGCTGTTGGGACGAGTGGTAACTGTCCGGCTGCGTTGTGTCGCCATCGTGGAATCCGTTCATGACCGTAAGCATCAAACGTTGGGAGCCGGAAAATGTCATTTTCTGGCTGAGCCGCGGCCGCGGCATCGCTCGGCGTAATCTGTGGCTGTCCATTTTCTCGCTGCACCTGAACTTCAACATCTGGATGATGTGGAGCATGGTGGTGGTCAACCTGCCGGCGGTGGGTTTCCTGATTTCCGGCCAGCAGCAATTTCTGCTGGTGTCGATTCCGCCGCTGGTGGGTGCGTTGATGCGCCTGATCTATTCCTGGGCCTGGAGCTGGGTGGGCGGCGGGCTATGGCTGTGGCTGTCCACGCTGTTCCTGTTGCTGCCCGCCTGGGGCGTCGGCCGGGTGGTGCAGGATATCGCCTCGCCGTTCTGGCAGTTGCTGCTGGTGGCGGCCTTGTGCGGCATAGGCGGCGGCGCCAGCGCCTCGCATTTGTCGAATACCAGTTTCTTCTTTCCCAAGTCCGAGAAGGGCCTGGCGATGGGGCTGAATGCCGGGCTGGGCAATCTGGGCGTGTCGGTCGCGCAGTTGCTGATTCCGCTGTGCATTCTCTATCCCTTGTTCGGGTACGCGGCCGGCGAGCCGCAAGTGTGGGGGCGCGGCGGCGAGGTGCATTTCGTCTGGCTGCAGAACGCCGCGTACATCTGGCTGCCCCTGATCCTGCTGATCGCCCTGGCGTGTCTGCTGTACGCGCATGATCTGCCCAAGCTGCGCATCACGCCGCACGATCAATTGGACGCGATGAAAGACCCCCACACCTGGTATATCTGCCTGTTGTACATGGGCAGCTACGGGACTTTTCTGGGTTTTTCCGCGGCGTTTCCTTTGTTGGCGCGGGCGATGTTCCCGCATATCGACGCCAGCCCGTATCTATTCGTCGGGCCGATGGTTTGCGCCTTGTCGCGGCCGTTGGGCGGCTGGATGGGCGACAAGGTGGGCGGCGGCATCGCCACCGTCGCGGCCAATCTGTTGATGGCGGCAGGCACCATCGGCGTTTACCTGGGCATGCCGTCCGCAGGCAGCGGCGGTTCGTTCTGGCTGTTTCTGGCGATGTTCCAGTTGATTTTCTTTGCTGCAGGCGTCGGCAACGGTTCGTCTTATCAACTGGCGCCCAAGGTGTTCCTGATCCTGGCCGGGCGCGATGCCCAGCTGCATGGCGAGAGCCTGCAGCAGGCCTATCTGCGCGGCGGCCGGCGCGGCGCGTCGGCGATGAATGTCAGCTCGGTGATGGCAGCGTTCGGCGGCTTCGTCATTCCCAAGGCCTTCGGCTCGGCTTTGGATTGGTTCGGCAGTTTCTTGCCGGCGTTCGCGATGTTTTTCCTGTTCTATCTCTTATGCATGGTGATCGCGTGGTGGCATTACAGCCGTCCGCGCGCGGCAATGCGATGCTGAGACGATGATGCGTTGGGCCCTGCCGCTGTCGCTGCTGGCGCATGGCTTGCTGTTGTGGCTGCTATGGCTGCCCTGGCAGTTCGAACCGAATAGACCGGCGGTGCCGCTGGTGGTGGCCTTGCGCGGGGGAGAGGCGGGGCAAGCGGAGGGGGGCGTCGCAGGCAGGCTTGGGCGCGCTGGAGATTCGGCGGCGGCGATGCGCAACCGAGGCGGCGCTCCGCAGGAGCCGCCCGCCATGATTAAGCCCAGTCTGCAGCCATCCCAGGCCCTTTCCTCTCCGGACACGGAAAACCCGATGCGTCCTGCCGCGCCAACTCCAAACGCTGCGGCAAAGGCGAGTCCGTTGGCGCCTGCGCAAGCGAACCGTTCCTCGACCATAGCGGCGCCTGGCGAGTCTCAGGCGGTTGGACATGGCGAAGCAAAGGATGGCGGTCAGACTAAATTACCGGCGGGAAGCGGCAAGACGGGCGAGGGCGCGGAGGGCGACCGCGAGGCGCTGTATGCGCCGGCTTATCTGGAAAATCCTCAGCCCTCCTACCCGGAGCGATCGCGTCAGCAAGGGGAGGAGGGCGTGGTGCTGCTAAAGGTGCGCGTGGGGGTAAACGGCCGCGCGCTGGCAGTGGAGCTGGCGCGCAGCAGCGGTTTCCGCCGCTTGGACCAGTCGGCGCTGGAAACGGTATCGCGCTGGCGTTTCGCGCCGGCAGTGCGCAACGGCGCCGCCATTGAGTCTACCTTGACGGTGCCGATACGCTTTCAGGCCGGGCCTTAGGCGATGCTGCGCTCAGGCCGGTTCGCTCTCCTGTTGCTCCAGCGCCTGGCTGAAGCTGGCGCGCAGCCGGCCCAGCTCATTGCAGAAGCCGGACAGGTCTTGTTCGCCGAATTGCTGGAAGGCGTTGTGCATATAGTCCAGATGCGCCGGGAAGGCTTGGCTGAACAGCTCCTGGCCATACGGCGTCAGCGCCACGAACACGCTGCGCCGGTCGTTGGGCTGCATGCTGCGGGCGACGATGCCCTTGTCTTCCAGACGATCCAGCACGCCGGTCAGGGTACCCTTGGTGATCAGGGTGTGATCGGATAGCTCCTTGCAGTTCATCCCTTGGCTGTTGCCCAGCGTGGTGACGACATCGAATTGCGGCGGCGTCAGCCCAAGCCGGCGGATGTTGTAGCTGGCGAATTGTTCAAAAGCCTGATAGGTGCGCGACAATTCGCGAACGACAGGCAGGAAACTGGCTTGATCGGATTTTTTCATCGTAAAGAGTCCCCGTGCTGTTCTAAGCAATGTTGTACAGGCTAGTACGGTCCAATAACAGAGTTATTCTTGCACGCGCTATGAATAAATTCTCCTGTCAGAAATGTCATGTTCATTCGGTTTGAGTCGATACCAGGCTACCGGGTTCCGCAGCGGCCATTCCGCGCCGTTTGGCATGACATCGGATTGGCAAGGGCGTTTGTCAAGCGTTTATGTACTGCCAAATGGTGCGCCGAGGCGGGCTTTCGTTATAATGAGCGTGGAATGCCCGTCTTGGACGGGTGGCTGCCGGCTTTTGCAGCAATGGCGGCAACAGGATAATAGCGGGAGGCCGACCAGCGATAGCGTCCATGGGGACAGGGTGCGGCTTCGAATTATTCGCCTTAATAGCGGACTGGCTGATGAGCGAATTGCAGATTGGTGTGTTGATATTGGGCGGCGGCGTGATCGCCCTGGTTTTCGGCTTCAACATGTTTCAGGAATGGCGTTTCCGCAGGCGGACGCAGCAGGCTTTCGCCCGCCCGCAGGATGACGTGTTGCTGGACGTGCCGAAGAATAATGTGCGCGACGGCCGCAGCGATCGCATGGAGCCGGTGCTGGTCGATGCCGATTTCGACGACCGCGACGACGACGCGGAACCGTTCGAGCCGCAGTTGCCGGAATCGGCAGCCATCGCGCCGGAGCCGCCGCGCAGCGCCGCTGTGCGCATGGAGCCGATGGCCGCGGCGGCTGAGGTGCCGGTGATCGACGAGGAGGACGACGCCGAACTGGCGATGGATTCCGCCGATCATCAGGCGCTGGTGGTGGCCATGCTGGACCCGTCGCTGGACTTCATCGCCGAGGTGCTGTTCCACGAGCCGCACGAGCTGGCGGCCATGCCGCGCTTCAACGTCGGCAAGCGCACCCAGCTGATCGGACGCACCGAGCGCGGGCTATGGAAGGTGGCCGAGGCGCTGCCGGGCACCCGCTACAAGCAGATCAACATCAGCATGCAAATGGTGGACCGCTCCGGCGCGGTGACCGAACAGGAATTGGCCGCGTTCTGCCAGCAGGTATCGCGCTTCGCCGAGGACCATGACGCGGCGGTCAGTTTCCCGCAGCGCCAGCAGAAGCTGGTGGCGGCGCGCGAGCTGGATCGCTTCTGCGCCGATGTGGACGTGCTGATCGGCATCAACATCGTGCCCAAGGCGCCGGTCGAAGGCGCGCGCCTGCGCAGCTTCGCCGAAGCCGCCGGGCTGCAGCTGGAGCCGGATGGCGCCTTCCACTATCTGGCAGACTCCGGCAATACCCTTTACTCGCTGGTGGCGGCGGATCAGATGCCGTTCACCTTCCACACGCTGCTGGACAAGACTTTCCCGGCGCTGACGCTGCTGTTCGACGTGCCGCGAGTGGCCGGCGGGGTGGATGTGTTCGACCGCGCCGTCTATTTTGCCCGCCAGCTGGCCCACGAGTTCGATGCCCAATTGGTGGACGACAACCGCCGGGTGCTGACCGATGCCGGCCTGGGCCGCATCCGCGATCAGTTGCTGCACATCTACGGCAGCATGGACGACCGCGGCATCGCGCCGGGCAGCGTGGCCGCGCTGCGCTTGTTTGCCTGAGTCAAAATTGAAGATGATTCCAGGGCCGGCCATGCCGGCCCTTTTGCCGTTCGAGAGTTTCCGATGACCGCACATGAACTGCGCGCAGCCGAGCTGCGCGAGCTGCTGAACCGTTACGGCCATGAATACTACGTGCTGGACGCGCCGACCGTGCCCGATGCCGAATACGACCGCCTGTTCCGCGAATTGCAGGCGCTGGAAGAGGCGTATCCAGAACTGGCGGTGGCCGATTCGCCGACGAAGCGAGTCGGCGGCGCGCCGCTGGCCGAATTCGACAGCGTCACCCACGCGGTGCCCATGCTGTCCTTGTCCAACGCTTTTTCCGACATGCAACTGGCCGATCTGGCAGCGCGCCACGCCGAATTGATCCAGTTCGACGAGCGGGTGCGCAAGGGGCTGGAGGCGGCGGAGGTGGAGTACGCCACCGAGCCCAAGTTCGACGGACTGGCCATTTCCCTGCTGTATCAAAACGGCGTGCTGACCCGCGCCGCCACGCGCGGCGACGGCGTGACCGGCGAGCAGGTGACCGAGAACGTGCGCACCATACGCGCGATTCCGCTGAAGCTGGACGGCGCGAATCCGCCGGCCTTGCTCGAAGTCCGCGGCGAGGTGCTGATGCTGAAGCGCGACTTCGAGCGCCTGAACGCCGACCAACTGGCCCGCGGCGATAAGGTTTTCGCCAATCCGCGCAACGCCGCCGCCGGCAGCCTGCGCCAGTTGGATTCGCGCATCACCGCGCAGCGCCGGCTGTCGTTTTTCGCCTACGCCATCGCCCAGGTGGAAGGCGCAGATTGGCCGGCGACCCACCAGGGCGAGATGGACTGGTTGAAGCAGCTCGGCTTCCCGGTCGTGGACGCGAGCCTGCGGCCAGTGGTGCGCGGCGTGGCCGGGCTGTCCGGCTATTACGAGGGCGTGCTTGCGCGCCGCGCCGGCTTGCCGTTCGAGATCGACGGCGTGGTGTACAAGGTGAATAGCCGCGCGCTGCAGGACTCGCTGGGTTTTGTGTCGCGCGCGCCGCGCTGGGCCATCGCCCATAAATTCCCGGCTGAGGAGGCGCTGACCACGGTCGAGGCCATCGAGGAGCAGGTGGGCCGCACCGGCGCCATTACCCCGGTGGCGCGGCTCAAGCCGGTGTTCGTCGGCGGCGTCACCGTCACCAACGCCACGCTGCACAACGAGGACGAAGTTCGGCGCAAGGATGTGCGCGTCGGCGACACGGTGATCGTGCGCCGCGCCGGCGATGTGATTCCCGAGGTGGTGTCCGTGGTGCTGGAGCGCCGGCCGATGCGGCCAGCCGCCGGCGGCGACCTGTTCAGCGCGGGCGAGGAGCCGCAATACCCGGCTTACCGCCTGCCCGCGTCCTGTCCGGTGTGCGGCAGCCACGTGGTGCGCGAAGAGGGCGAGGCGGTGGCGCGCTGCTCCGGCGGGCTGTCCTGCCGCGCCCAGCGCAGCCAGGCGATCCAGCACTTCGCCGGCCGACGCATGATGGATATCGACGGCCTGGGCGAGCGCTATATCGACAAGCTGGTCGAGTACGGCTACGTCAATAGCGTGGCCGACCTGTACCGGCTGACGCTGGACGACCTGCTGGAAATGAAGCGCCGCGCCGACGAGGACGAGGGCGCCACGCCGGAGACGGTGAAGGCCGGCAAGGTGGCCAGCAAGTGGGCCGAAAACCTGATCGCGGCGATAGACGCCAGCCGCACCCCGCCCTTGGCGCGGCTCTTGTTCGCGCTGGGCATTCGCCATGTCGGCGAATCCACCGCCAAGACCCTGGCCGATTGGCTGGGCACCATGGCGATGATCCGCCGCTGCCCGGCGGCCCTGTTCGCCGCGCTGCCGGACATCGGCGCGGTGGTGGCGGAGTCGCTGGCGGACTTTTTCGCCGAGAACAACAATGAACAGGCATTGGACGCGCTGCTGGCCGAAGTGAGGCCGGCGGACGAGCACGCGCCCTCGCCCAAGCTGCGCGAGCGGCTGGACGACGCGGCGCTGTTGGCCCGGCTGGCCATTCCACGGCTGACCGAGGTGCGCAGCCAGCAACTGGCCGCGCAGCGCAGCCTGACATGGCTGGCGCAGAGCGAACGGCGCGCGCTGCTGGATCTGGACTTGCCGGCCGAAGTGGTGAACGCGCTGGCGGATTGGCTGGATGCGCCGGGCAAGCGCGAGGCGCTGGACAGCCTGGCCGGATTGCGCGACGAGATAGTGGCAGGTCTGCCGGAAGCCGCCGAGGCCATGGCCCTGCCGTTGGACGGCAAGACGCTGGTCTTGACCGGCACCCTGCCCACGCTGAGCCGCGATCAGGCCAAGGCGCTGATCGAGGCCGCCGGCGGCAAGGTGTCCGGCAGCGTATCGAAAAAGACGCATTATGTGGTGGCTGGAGAAGAGGCGGGCAGCAAGCTCGCCAAGGCGCAGGAGCTGGGCGTCGCGATCTTGGACGAAGCCGGCCTGCAGGCTTTGCTGGCCGGAAACTGACGGAGGCCCTATGGCGCTGAAGGCGGTGGTGAAGGCGGATTTCGACGAAGGCAACCGCCGCGCGGCGGCGGGCGACTGGCAGGGCGCGATCGCGGTGTTCGATCGCTGCCTGGCGCTGAATCCGCAGGACTGGCAGGCGCTGGCCAACCGGGCGAACGCGCGGCAGCAGTTGGGCGACAACGCGCGCGCCTTGGACGACTACATGGCCGCGTCGGCGTTGAACCCGGCGTCGGCCAATATCAAGAGCAATCTGGCGGTGCTGCTGAAGGAGCTGGGCGAACTGCAACTGGCCGGCCAACTGCTGGAGGAGGCCCTGGCGGCGGAGCCTGCGCATGTGGATGCCTGGAGCAATCTGGGCGTGGTGCGGCAGCACCAGTTGCGATACCACGACGCCATCGCCTGCTTCCTGAAGGCGATAGAGCTTGGCGGCGTCACCGCGGCCCGCTGCAATAATCTCGGCAACGTCTGCACCAGCGCGCTGCTGCTGGACGACGCCATTTCCGTGCTGCAGGGCGGCTTGGCACTGGCGCCGCAGGACGCCAATCTGCAGTTCAGCCTGTCCATCGCCTTGCTGCTGGCGGGCCGCTACGCCGAGGCCTGGCCGTTGTACGAGGCCCGTTGGCGCAGCATCCTCGCGCCGTGGCATGAGGGGGCGCGCTGGGATGGCCGCGCCTTGGGCAAGCGGACGCTGTTGCTGTGGGCGGAGCAGGGCTTGGGCGACAGCCTGCAGATGGCGCGTTTTCTGCCGCGCATCCGCGCCGAGCACTCGGACGCCCGGTTGTTGCTGGCCTGCCCGCAGACGTTTCACCGCCTGTTCGCACAATTTGACGGCATCGAGTTGCTGCCGCCCGACGCGGCGCCGGCGTATGACTGCCAACTGCCTTTGATGTCGCTGCCCGGCGTGCTGGGCGTGACGCTGGAAACGCTGCCGACAGCGGGCTACCTCCAGCCCGTAGAAGGGGCGCAGTCAACGCTGGCGGGCAATGGCAAGCTGAAAGTCGGCGTGGTCTGGGAGAGCGGGCGCTGGGGCGTGGGCATTGCCGATGCGTGGCGTCAGCATAAGTCGGTGCCGCCAGCCTTGTTTGCCGAAATCTGCCGGGTGCCCGGCATCGATTTCGTCGCCTTGCAGCCGGGCGAGCTGCCCGCCGAATTGCAAGGACTGGTGACGCAGGCATCGATAGACGATTTTGCCGATACCGCCGCGCTGCTGGAGCAGATGGATCTGGTGGTCTGCGTGGATACCGCCATCCTGCATCTGGCCGGGGCGATGGGTAAGCCTACCTGGGCGCTGCTGCGTGCCGAGAGCGCGCCGTTCTTCCTTGCGGACGCGGCCGTCGCGCCGTGGTACCCATCGGTGCGGCTATGGCGACAGGCGGCGCCCGGCGACTGGCTGCCGCTGGTTCGCGAGCTGGCCGAGGCCTTGTCGGCGCAACAGACATTTTGACCTCGAGCGAAGAAGGGCTAGAATGCGGCGCTGTCTATATTGCAAAACGCCAATTGAAATAGCGGAATCGAGATGAAAAAGATCACCAAAGCCGTGTTTCCGGTTGCCGGTCTGGGCACCCGTTTCCTGCCGGCGACCAAGGCCAGCCCCAAGGAAATGCTGCCCGTCGTCGACAAGCCGTTGATCCAGTACGCGGTGGAGGAGGCGATCGCCGCCGGCATGACCGAGCTGATCTTCATCACCGGCCGCAATAAGCGTTCGATCGAAGACCATTTCGACAAGGCTTACGAGCTGGAGACCGAGCTCGAATACAAGAACAAGCAGAAGCTGCTGCAACTGGTGCAGGAAATCATCCCGCCCACGGTCAGCTGCATCTATATCCGCCAGACCGAGGCGCTGGGCCTGGGCCACGCCGTGCTGTGCGCGCGGCCTGTGGTCGGCGACGAGCCGTTCGCGGTGATCCTGGCCGACGACTTGATCGAGGGCGCGCCGGGCGCGATGGAGCAGATGGTGCGTCTGTTTGATGAGACCCACTCGTCCATACTGGGCGTGGAGACCGTGGCGCCGGAAGACACCGGCTCCTACGGCATCGTCAAGACGGCGGCAGACGCCCATGGCCATCAGCGCGTCGAGCACATCGTGGAGAAGCCGAGGCCGGAACAGGCGCCGTCCAATCTGGCGGTGGTGGGGCGCTACATTCTGACGCCGCGCATTTTCGACAAGCTGGTTAATACCGGCGCGGGGGCCGGCGGCGAGATCCAACTGACCGACGGCATCGCCGCCTTGCTGAAGGACGAGGCCGTGCTGGCGCTGCCGTTCAAGGGCACGCGCTATGATTGCGGCTCCAAGCTGGGTTACCTGAAAGCCACGGTCAACTATGGTTTGAAGCATCACGAGGTGGCGGGCGAGTTTGCCGCCTTCCTGCGCGAGTTGAAAATCGACTGACAGTTTTTCCATTGCGCCGCCAACGGCGGCGCCGCCTGTTCTGTTAAGGAGTCATCATGCCTAATATTGCCGAAGCCCGTGGTCTGATCAACAGCTCGGATGTGCTGTTCAGCGCCGAAGAAGTCAGCGCCGCCGTCGACCGCATGGCGGTGGAAATCACCGAAAAACTCGGCGAGGAATACCCGCTGGTACTGTCGGTGATGGGCGGCGCCGTGGTGTTCACCGGCCAGTTGCTGCCGCGCCTGGCCTTCCCGCTGGATTTCGACTACGTTCATGTATCGCGTTACGGCGACAAGACTCACGGCGGCGAGCTGGTGTGGAAGCAGGCGCCCAAGGAAGACGTGCGCGACCGCGTGGTGCTGGTGCTGGACGACATCCTGGACGAAGGCCACACCATGGCGGCGATCCGCGACAAGGTGATGGGCATGGGCGCCAAGGCATTCTATAGCGGCGTGTTCGCCAACAAGCTGATCAGCAAGGCCAAGCCGCTGCAGGCCGATTTCGTCGGCCTGGACGTGCCGGATCGCTATGTGTTCGGCTACGGCATGGACGTGCGCGGCGCCTGGCGCAATCTGCCTGCGATTCATGCCCTGAAGTAATACTGCGCCATACAGGCAACAGGCCGCGCCGGATAACCGGGGCGGCCTTTTTCATGCGGAGAGGTATCTTTCTGCCAATGATCGACACCCATTTTCGCCGTGTAAAGGATAATGACACGGCGGCGATGGCGTCGGATTTCTTGCGTTTTCAGGCGGCCTGCTGCGGCGCGTGATGCTGCAGCCGCACCGGCCAGCGGTATACCGCCAGCAGCCGCTCCGGCGTCAGCACCGCATGCGGTTCGCCTTCCGCCACCAGTTTGCCGTTGTCGAGCAGCGCCACCCGGTCCGCGTATTCGGCGGCCAGCGCCAGATCGTGCAGCACCTGCACCACGGTCTTGCCTTGCGCAGCCAACTCGCGCAGCAATAGTTGCAGCTTGTGCTGGTGGCGCAGGTCCAGGTGGTTGGTCGGCTCGTCCAGCAGAATCACCGGCGCTTGCTGCGCCAGCGCGCGGGCGATGGCCGCGCGTTGCCGCTCGCCGCCGGACAGTGAATCCAGCCGCGCTCCGCCGTGCGTTTCCAGCTCCACCGTCGCCAGCGCCTGATTGACCGCCAGGCGGTCTGCCGCGGCAGGACGGGTGAAGGCGCCGAGGAAGGGCATGCGGCCCAGCGCGACGAACTCGCTCACCGTCAACGGGATATCGGCCGGCAGATGCTGCGGCACCCAGGCGATGCGGCGCGCGCGCTGCAGCGCGTCCATCCGGGATACGCATTGGCCGTTCAAGCGCACTGCGCCATGCGTGGGCGCGGCCAGTCCAGCCAGCAGGCGCAACAGCGTGGTCTTGCCGGCGCCATTCGGGCCGAGCAGGGCGCAGACGCGGCCGGCGGGCAAGTCGAGCCGGATGTCGCGCAGCAGTTCGCGGCCGGGGACCGCGTAGCCCAGCTCGCGCACTTTCAGGCTTAGGGCTTCAGGCATGGTTGGCACTCCCTTGTTGGCGTCGGAACAGCCAGATGAAGAACGGCGGGCCGGCGAAGGCCGCCATCAGGCCGACGGGCAGGTCCAGCGGCCAGGCGATGTTGCGCGCCAGCGTGTCCACCGCCAGCAGAAACAGCGCGCCGGCCCAGGCCGACAGCAGGATCAGCTTGCGGCGGCAGCCGCCCACCAGCAGGGCCAGCGCGTTGGGGATCATCATGCCGACAAAGCCAATGACGCCGGACAGCGCCACCGCGCCGCCTGTCGCCAGCGCGGCGCCGGCCGCGGCCAGACGACGGGTGCGCACGGTGTTGACGCCCAGAGAGCGGGCGCTTTCCTCGCCCAGCAGCAGGCAGTCCAGATCGCGGCCTATGGCGCACAGCAGGGCCACGCCCAGTCCGGCGATCAGCAGACAAGGCCACAGCCGGTCCGGCTGCGCCGTGCCCAGATTGCCGGCCAGCCAGCTGCTGGCGGCGCGCAGCGTCAGGTCGTCGGACAGGAACAGGATCAGGCTGGACACGGCGCCGCAAAACGCGCCGACCACCAGCCCCATCAGCAATAGCCCAGCCAGCCCGCCCTTGGCCAGCCGCGCCAGCAGCAGGATCAGCCAGGTGGCGGCCAGGCCGCCGCCGAAGGCCGCCAGCGGCAGCGACAGGCCGGCTAGCCCCAGCGCCAGCACGGCGATGACCGCCAGAGCGGCGCCGCCTGAGGTGCCGATCAAGCCGGGATCGGCCAGCGGATTGCGGAACAGCGCCTGCAGGGCCGCGCCGCTGGCGGCCAGGGCCGCGCCGACGCCCAGCGCGGCCACGATGCGGGGCAGGCGCAACTGGGTGACTAGCGGATCGGCCAGATCCGGCCAGGCCAAGTGGCCTGCGGAACTCGACAAGGCCAGCCAGGGTAGGCCCAGGCTGGCGGCGATCAGGCCGGCCCACAGCCAGCGGTGGGACGCGTTCACATTTTCACCATTTGTTCGACCACGGCCGGGCTGCCCAAGCCAACCAGCATGCCTTGCTGCGGCGGCAGCTGATAGATGCGGCCCTGCTTGCCGGCCGGCGTGGCGGCGATTTCCGGCCGCTTGGCGAAAGCCTCCTTGCCGCCGTAGGCCGCCGCGGTATGGCTGCCCAGAATGATCACGTCCGGCTTCAATGCCAGCCAGGCGTCGCGGTTCAGCGGTTTGAAGCCGGACAGGCCGGCTGCCGCGTTGACGCCGCCGGCGGCGCGGATCAGCGTGTCCGGGGCGGTGTCGCGGCCGGCCGCCAGCGTGCCGTCGTAGCTGACCAGATAGCGCACGGCTCGGCCCGTGCGCGGCTGCATCGCGCGCTGCCAGTCGGCGGCCAGCGTGTCGGCGGCGGCGTCGCGGCCCAGCAGCTTGCCCACCTTGCGGATGGCCTCTGCGAAGTCACGGCCGTCCTCGCGCGGGCTGACTTCCTCGGCGCGCAGCTTCAGCTGTTTCAGCTGCGGCCACAGCGTCGGCGGCTGGGCGGCGGCGCTGCCCAGCACCAGGCTCGGCTTCAGGCCGGCGATGGTTTCGGCGTTCAGCGCGCGCGAAAAGCCCACCACCTGGGCATGGGCCAGCTCCGGCTCCTTGCTGCTGCGGTCGCGGCCCACCACCTGGCCGGCCGCGCCCAGCGCGACGACGATTTCGGCGATGTCCGGCGTCACCACCACCAGCCGCTCCGCCGCCAGCACGGGCAGGGCGGACACCGCCAGCAGCAGTCCGGCAAACCAGGATTTACGCGACATCGGCTTGCTCCAGCGTCGGCAGTTCGCCCAAGAGCTTCACCCATTCGGCGCGCTCGGCGCGGCCCGGCTTGCGCTCACCGAAGAAGGTGGCCAGCGATTCGCCGGCCTCGTCGAACAGCTCCAGCGAAGTCACCACGCCGGTGTCGCCCGGCTTGCGGGTGATCCAGGCTTCGGCGATCAGGTCGGTGCGCAGATGCAGATTGAAGTCCGGGTCCAGCACATTGAGCCAGTCGCCCACTACCTGCACATTGCGCACGGCGCCGGTATGGATCTGGATCATGCCGCGGTTGCCGGCGAACACCATGATGGGCGTTTCGGTCGCGGCGGCGCGGCGCAGCAATTGTTCCACCGCGTCTTCGCGCACGCGCCAGGCCTGGCCCGGCGGCGCCAGGCGGAAGCCCTGGCGGCGCGAGACCTGCCAGCGGCGCAGGAAGGCGTGGAAGTGGTGCACGTCGCTCAACGCCAGCCATTCGGCCTGGAAGGCGGCTTGGTCTATGGCCTCGTCGGCCTGCTCCGGCTCGGCCGGCGCGGCGGGCTCCAGCGTCAGTTCGGCTGCCGGCGCGGCATGGCGCACCATCAGCGCGTCGAAGGCGGCGACATCGCTGTCTTCGGTCAGATAGACCTTGTGCACCGCTTCGCCGTGGCGGTCGAAGAACTGCAGGCTGCGCTGGGTGCCGCGCGGGGTTTCGCTCACTACCGCGAAACCGTGGCGCCAGTGGAACAGGAACATGCGCAGGTCGATCACCGGGTTGAGCGCCAGGCCCACTTTGCCTTCAAACGACACATTGGCGTAGTCGCCCTTGGTTTCGTGGACGCAGGCGTGGTTGCGCGTCAGCGCCATCACGCGGCCCAGGGCGTGCAGTTCGCCCAGGATCTGCGGCCATTCGGGTTTGAGCGGCGTGGCGGCCGGGTCGGCGGCCACCAGTTCGCATTCGCTGACCTGCAGGGCGATGGCGGCGTCGCGCGCGCGCAGGCGCGGTTGGCTGGCTTTGAGCGACTGGTAGCGTTCCCATAGCTGGCTCATGAAATTCTCCTTGGAATGGTGTGATAAGGGTCAGAACTGGTACTCGACGCTGGCGCCGACATTGCGGCCTGGCTGGGTGTAGCGGTCCAGCGTGGCGTCGCCTGCGGGCAGGCCGCGCACGTCGGCGGCTTTCCAGTACTTGCGGTCGAAGACATTGAACACGCCGGCGCGCACCACGGTCTGCTTGGCGGGCTTCCAGTAAGCGGTCAGGTCCAGCGTGGCGTAACCAGGTGCCTCGAAAGCCTGGCTCTGGGCGGACGGGTTCTGCAGCGAAGACACGGCCGGTACGCGGCTATTGCGTACGGCGGCGCGCAGCAGAGCCTCGCCACCGAAGCTCGCCTGGTCGTAGCGCAGGCCCAGCACGGCGGAGAGCGGAGAAACAGAGGCCAGCGGCGTGTTGTTGTCCAGGTTCTCGCCATGGGCGTAGGCGATGGCGGCATTGGTCTGCCAGCCTGGGGCGAAGCGCCAGCCGGCGCGGGCCTCGGCGCCCTTGATGTCGACGCGGCCGATGTTCTGATACTGGAAGGTCAGCAGGCCGCCCTGCATGCCCAGGCTTTGCTGCTCGATGAAGTCGCGGTAGCGGTTGGCGTAGGCGGTCAGACCGAAGTCGAAGCGGTCCCATTTGCCTTTCAGGCCGAGTTCGATGCCGCGGCTGGTTTCGGATTTCAGGTTGGGATTGGCAATCACCTGATAGCCGTAGGCTCGATTGACGAAGGCCATATTGGCGTCGTCGAACGGCGGCGCGCGGAAGCCGGACGACAGCTGGGCGAAGCCGGTGTAATGCTCGGCGAACGGGATGCTCAGGCCCAGCTTGGGCGAGAAGGCGCCGTCCTGGAACGACGGCACCGGCTGGCCGCCGCTATTGGCATAGGCCTGGTCCGGCTGCGTGGTCATCTTGTAGTGGTCCCAGCGCAACGATGGCGACAGGGCGATGCCATTGGCGAACTTCATTTCATCCTGGATGAACAGGCCGATGCGGTCGGACGTGCTGTCCGGGAAGGTCTTGCTGGGGAAGGTTTCGCCGCCGATGACATTGTTGCTCGAGCCATTGGCCAGGTATTGCGTCTTCATCCGCGGCCTGCTGGTGTCGGTGCGCGACAGGTCGGCGCCCCACAGCAACTGATGCTCGGCCGACAACGCGGCGAAGCGTTGTTCCGCTTCCATGCTCAGGCCCAGGATCTTCTGGTCAAAGCTGTAGTTGGAGGCGATGCGGCTGCCGTTGCCGTATTGCTCCAGGCTGTCGTCGGCGTTGTCGAGTTTCTGTTGGTATACCTTGGCCGACAGACGCTCGAACGGACCCAGCGACTTGCCTTCCCAGCCCAGCGACACGCGGTCGCGCTGGATGCGGTCGGCGGCGGTTTGCGCTTGCAGCGCCGGCTTGAGGCGGCCGGAGCGGCGGTCGATGGCGGCTGGGTACAGCGTGTTCAGCAGATTGGTATCGGTATCGCGGCGGAAATGCTCCAGCGTCAGCTCCAGCCTTTGCTGCGGGGCCAGCTTGTAACCGAGCTTGGCCAGCACGTTGTCGCTATGCCAGCTCTGCGGATTGGGCGCGGTGCGGGCGGT
Organism: Chromobacterium sp. ASV23; assembly: GCF_016428945.1. Taxonomy (NCBI): domain Bacteria; kingdom Pseudomonadati; phylum Pseudomonadota; class Betaproteobacteria; order Neisseriales; family Chromobacteriaceae; genus Chromobacterium; species Chromobacterium sp. ASV23. The sequence continues at coordinate 9,756 of NZ_JAELTR010000031.1, read as the reverse complement.
GCTGCTGCTGTCGTTGCCGCCTTGATTGTCGATCTCGCGGCCGTTGCGGTGGGTGTAGATCAGCATGGCGTCGGCGCGCTCGCCTTTGACGCCCACGGCAGCGCTGCCGCCCCAACTGTTGTCGGCCGTCGAACCGAACGTTTTGACGCTGCCGCCGACGCCAGTTTCCTCCGGCACACAGTCGTCCACCGCCTTGGTGCGGTAGCCGATGACGCCGCCGATGGCATCCGAGCCATACAGGCTGGACGTGGGGCCCTTGACGATGTCGATGGCGCGCAGCGTTTCCAGTTCGACGAAGTCGCGGCCGGAAATCGCGCCGTTGCCATTGCCGCCGCCGGCATAGGCTTCCGGCAGGCGTTCGCCGTCGATCAACATCAGGATGCGGTTGCCGTCTATGCCGCGTATGGTCCAGCCGGCGTTGCCGCGGCGGTTGGGGTCGGAGGCGACTTCCACGCCCGGCTCGTACTTGGCGGCGTCGGAGATGTCGCGGATCAGCCTGTCGTCCAGCTTGTGGCGCGAAATCACGCTGGCGTTGGGCGCGGTTTCCGCCAGCGGCTTCTCAGTGCGGTGGGCCGTCACCTGGACGGTTTCCAGCGATTGCGGAAGCTCTTCCGCGAAAGCCGGCCAGGCGGCGGCCAGGCTCAGCATCAAAGGGGTGGCACGGAACAGGGCCATGGAAACTCCAATATTTTCGTCGTTTCCGCTGGCTGGCTGTCGGCTGGCTTGCGGGTTGCTATTTGATCAGTATCAGTTTGCCGTTGCGGGTGAGCTGCAAGCGGTACAGCTCGCCCTGATGCTCGATCAGGATTTCACGTCCGCCTCCAAACAGCAGGCGGCTGTGCAGCAGCGGCGTCGCCGGAGCGGGACCGGTGCGAGTGGGGGCTTTGTCGTGGGCGGTGTTCATTTGTTAATGATAACCATTATCGTTTAATTGAGCAAGATCATGGCAGCCGGCGGCTATCGCTGCTCTGCTGGCGGGTTTGTGGCCTGGATTCCGGTCCAGAGACCCATGCGAAGGGGCCAATCCGAGGGTGCATTTTCCTGCTGATTTGTTGTCCCTTGTGACGCGGATTCGGACATAATCAGAAAAAGCGGCTGGATAGCGTCGGACCGTCCGACAGGCGGGCGGCGTAGCCCATGGTGGGACCGCTCAAAATGACAAAAGGGGGGACGGATATGTTGGCAATCATCGGGGGAAGCGGACTGGCCCAACTGCCGATACTGGAAGTGACGCACCGCCAAGTGGTGCGCACCCCGTATGGCGACCCATCGTGCGCCTTGACCTATGGCAAGCTGGCCGGGCAGAACGTGGTGTTCATCGCCCGCCACGGCTATGGCCATTCGCTGGCGCCGCACGAAATCAATTACCGGGCCAATCTTTGGGCCTTGCATAATCAGGGCGCCAAGGGCGTCATCGCCATCGGCACCGTCGGCGGCATTCGGCCTGACATGGCGCCGGGGCGGTTAGTGGTGCCGCACGACATCATCGATTACACCTGGGGCCGCAAACATACCTATTTCGAGGGACCGGAACGGCCGGTGGTGCATACCGAGTTCACCTCGCCATACGATCATGCCCTGCGCCGCCGCCTGCTCGAGGCGATCAAGGCCACCGGCATCAGCGGCGTGCATGACGGCGTCTATGCCTGCACCCAGGGGCCGCGGCTGGAAACCGCCGCCGAGATACTCAAGCTGGAGCGTTGCGGCGCCGATATTGTAGGGATGACGGGCATGCCGGAAGCCGCGTTGGCGCGAGAGCTGGATCTACCGTATGCCCATCTATGCCTGGTCAGCAACTGGGCGGCTGGCAAGGGCCGCCAGGCCAAAGTGGAGTTCGATCCGGCGGTGGCGGCCAAGAGCGTGCAGGATTTGATGCACACGCTGGAAGCCTGTTTTGCCAACTAGTGCGTCAAGCAAAGGAAGGTTATGGAGTATCCGAAGTCGGACTATAAGGAATATCCGAAGACACTGGACCCCGACGATATCTGGGGACAGGTGCGGCGCACTGCGTACGGCAAGCCGATTCCAGAGGACCAAATCCTGCTGATGGTGGCGGCGATGAGGTCTGGACTGGAGTTGGCCGCTGGCGATGTCCTGCTGGACATAGGCTGCGGCAACGGCGCGTTGTCGCATTATCTGTTCCCCGATTGTTCCGGTTATCTCGGCGTGGATTTTTCCGAATACCTCGTATCGGTGGGGCAGCGCAAGTTTCATCGGCCCGGCTTCGATTTCCATTTCTCCGACGCCTTGGAGTATTTGCGTGGCGAACCGGATCCAAAGCGTTTCAACAAGGCGATGTGCTTCGCGGTGCTGTCGTACATGAACGACGATACTGCGCTGGATGTGTTGACGACGCTGCGAAAGCGGTTTGCCAATGTGACGAGGGTGTTTCTCGGCAATCTGCCGGACCGCGACCTGGCGGGTCAATTCTATCCCGCCGATGTCGATTACAGCCGCGACATCGAAGATCCGGCTTCCCAGATCGGCCGCTGGCGCAATCCGGAACAGATGGCGGCACTGGCAGAGGAGGCCGGCTGGCGATTGAGCGCCAGCAGGATGCCTGACCACTTCTACCAATCCCATTACCGCTACAACGCGGTGTTAGAAATCCTGGAATAGGGGTGCCCATGCGCAAGCACAAGGTAGACGATTTGGCTCATTATGGCGGCCAGCCCTTGTTTGACAGCATAAGGTCGATCTCCAATCTGGTGCGGCCGGACATCGAGACCTTTCTTCACTACTCGAAAATGTTTTTCGAGCAGCAGCAATACACAGACCACGGCGTAGTGGAATCCCTGCATGAGAAGCGGCTGGCGGCGTTCCATGAGGTGCGGCATTGCGTGTCATTCTGCGGCGGTTTCTGGGGCCTGGTCATGGCGATGAAGAGCCTGGCGCTGCCCGGACGCAACGAAGTGGTGATGCCGTCTTTGACCTATCGCCGCTTGGCCGACATCGTTGCCTGGGCCGGGCTAACCCCGCATTTCTGCGAAGTGGACCCGGAGCAGCTGTGCATCACCGGCGAAACCGCCGCGCGGTGCATCAACGACAATACCGCGCTGATCCTCGGCGTGCATCCCATCGTCAATTGTTGCGACGTCGATGGGCTGGAGGCGCTGTCGCAGCGCACCGGCATCCCGCTGCTATTCGATGCGGTGGAGTCGGTGTATGAGTCATACAAGGGCCGCAAGATAGGCTCCTGCGGCAGCGCCGAATGCTTCTCGATGCAATCGAGCAAGCTGTTCAACGCTTTCGAGGGCGGCTACGTCACCACCAACGACGATGCGCTGGCGGCGAAGCTGCGCGTGCTGCGCGACCACGGCGTGGATGAGGACGGCCGGATGGTTTTGCCCGGCCTGGGCGTCAAACAGAACGAAATGCATGCGGCGATGGCGCTGGCGGCCCTGGATGATGTGGAGCGACAGGTGGCCGACAACCGCAAGCGCTACTATGCCTATCGTCGTTTTCTGGCCGCGCTGCCGGGCATCCGGCTGCGCGAGTTCGACGAAAGCGAGCGTTGCGGCTACAAGAACATCCTGGTGGAGTTGCTGGACGACTGGCCGATCAGCCGCGATGACACCCTTAAGTTGCTGAATGCGGAAAAGATGCTGTGCCGAGCCTACTATTCTCCGCCATTGCATCAGAAAAAGACCGGCTATGAGATGATTCATGGCGATCTGGCGCAGACGGAGAGGCTGGCGCAACGCTTCCTGCTGCTGCCTTGCGGCTATTTCGTCAGCGAAGGCGATATAGAACAGATCGTCGGTCTGTTGGCCTTCATTTACCAAAACGGGGCGGAGATCCGCGACAGGGGGCTGCAGTGAGCCAGACCGACACTCAACGTCAATTGGCCGCTTTGGGCGGCGCGCCGCTGGCCGGCAACATCGTGCCGCTGGGCCAGCATTACTTCCCCGATTGGCACGCTTACGAGGCGGCTTTCCGTGACATCTTTGACCGTCAGTACTATACCAACCACGGTCCGCTGGCACAGCGTTTGGAAGCGGCGTTGGCTGAGTATTGTGGCGTGCGGCATGCGATGTGCACCACCAATGCCGAGATCGCGCTGGTTCTGGCCGCCCAGGCTATGGGGCTGCATGGCAAGGTTGTAGTCTCGGCCCTGGCGCACGCCTGGACCGCGCAGTCGCTGCTATGGGCGGATTGCGAGCCCTTGTTCTGCGATGTTGATCCCGCTACGGGGGGGCTGGATGCGGCAATGCTGGAGACGATTCTCCGCGAAGACAAGCCCGTTGCCATTCTGGCGCTGAATGCCTGGGGGAGCGCCGACGATGTTTCGGCACTTCGAGAGATGGCAGACCGCTACCATGTGCCCTTGTATTTCGACTCCACTCAGTCCTTCGGCGCCTTGGCTGCCGGCAGACGGTTGGGTGGCAATGGTGCGATGGAGGTGTTCTCGCTGCATTCGGACAATGTGCTCAGCGCTGGAGAGGGCGGCGTGATCTGCACCAACGACGACGCCTTGGCTGCGCATATCCGGAATATCCGCAGCAATTACGGCATGGGCAGCGTGATCGTGCCGGTGGTCAAGACCAGCAATGGCAGGTTATCCGAGGCCCAGGCGGCTATTGCGCTGCATAATCTGGAGCGCATGGCGGCTCATTTGGCGCACAACAGAAGCCTGCGCGACGCCTATGCGGCAGCGCTGCGTGATGTGCCGGGCGTGGCGTTGTGGCAAGCGGGCAGGTCGGCCGAGCCGACGAATCAGAATATCTTGCTGCGCGTAGACGAAGCGGTGTTCGGTTTGTGCGCCGATGAGCTGGCGCATGTATTGCGTGCGGAAAATATCGGAGCGCAGATAGTGCCAAGCTGGTTGCGTGCTCCTATCTATGCTGATGCCTCGCGCCGGCGCTGCGCGGATGAAGCCGAAGCGGAACGACTGGCTTCCCGTTTGCTGCAGCTTCCGGCAGGCGCGCGCGTGACGGAGGCACTGGCCGCGGGGATCGCTCGCGTCATAGCCGCGGCGCAGCTGCAGGCCGGCGCGGTGCGCGCGGCGCGGCAAGCGGGGTGAACATGAACGTCGCGATCATGCAGCCCTATTTCTTCCCATACCTTGGACATTTTGCCTTGATCGCGCAGGCCGATTTGTGGGTTGTGTTCGATCTGACTCAATACACTCACAAGAGCTGGATGACCCGTAATCGGGTGCTGCATCCATCTGGCGGCTGGAACTACATTGCCGTGCCGTTGGCTAACGGCTCCACTGCTATCCGCATCCATGAGGCCAGAGTGCAGGATCTGGCCGCCACCAAGAATAGTCTGCTGGGCAAGCTCAGCCATTATCGCAAAAAAGCACCATATTACCGCCAGGTGGCGGCGCTGATCGAACAGGGTTTTGCGGCAGCGGCCGGGAGCGACTCGCTGGTCAATCTGAACGTCCAGACATTGAAAGCCACCTGTGATTATCTTGGCCTGTCATTTCATTACAAGCTGGCATCCGCACAGCAATACTTGCTGCCGCAGGAGATGGGCGCGGGAGACTGGGCGCCGCGCATCGCCGAGTTGGAAGGCGCGACTCGCTACATCAATCCGCTGGGCGGACGCGAGCTGTTCGAGCCGCAGCAGTTTGTCAGCCGTGGCATCGAATTGAAGTTTCTTGATTTCCAAGGCATGCAGTACGCTACCGGCGATCTTGTTTTTGAACCCGGCTTGTCGGTGCTGGATGCGCTGATGTGGAATGCGCCGGAAGAGGTTGCGCGCGCATTGCGCGACTACTCGGCGCTGGTCGATCCTTGAACAGATGGTTGCGGCGATCAGTCGAGTTCGGCGCGCAGAGCGGCGATGACGCGCGAAATTTCCGCCTCGTCATAGCGCTGGTCGCAGGGCAGGGCCAGCGTGTGTTCGGCCAGAGCGGCTTCCGTTTCGCAACCGCGCGGCGCCAGTTCCAGATCCGGCCAATATTTGGCGACGAATATCCGTTGTTTGGCGAGTGTTTCACGCAGGCCGGGTTTTTCGCAATAAAAGGGATAGGCCAGCGGCGCGACGCCGTCTGGTATCGATACCGGATTGCGGCTTCCAAACGCAGCATGGTATTGGGCGGCGTTGGTCCGGCGTCTGTTCTCCGCGCGGGCGTAGTCGATGCTGGCCAGCAGCCGGTTAGTCAGCTGAGACATCCGCTTGGGCTCCTGGCCTTTGAAAGTGCGCCGGGCTTCCAGGATGTGAGGGTAGCCGGCTTCGGGCGAGTCGGCCAGGCGGGTCAGCAATGGACGAAAGCGTTCCGTAGACAGCGTTTCGGTTTCCTCAGGCAGCATCACCTCCAGATGAGTGCACAGGTAGCCGCCATCCGGTACGCCGAAGAATTTGCGAGGCGAATAGATGGTAGCCAGACAGTCCGGCGGGGCGGAAAAAAATGCTTGGGAGTAGTCCAGGATTATTTGTTCTCGCGGCACTCGTTGTACCAGCTCTTCAACCTGTGCGGCGCAGATGCCGTAGTAGTTGACGTATAGCAACAGTTCGCCCGGCGCCGGCAGGAGATCGATGGGCGGCCGGTAGCTGTGGTCTATCGGATAGAAGCGTATGGGCACGCCCGCGCGGCGTACCGGTTCCAGCATCGTTGGGCAGATGAAATAGGGTAACCATAGCAGCGATGGCCTGATGTGCCGCAATAGCGCCAACAGCGAGGCGCGCGCAGACTGTAGCCGCAGTGCCGCCGGATAATGGTGGCCAGATGCGGGAGGCAGTTCCAGCTCGAAATAGCCGCCTATGGCTGGGGGCATCGTGGCAAGCGGCTCCATCAGTTATTCCGTTGCTGAAGTGGATTGCGCGCAAGATCGATGATGAAGTCCTGTTGATCATCGCTCAGGTCAGGGTAGATCGGCAGGCACAGCACTTGTTCTGACTTGCGCTGGGCAACCGGCAGCGGCTGCAGCGCGCTCGGCTCGGAATGGTAGATGGAGAAATCGCTGATCAGCGGATAGAAATAGCGTCGTGCCAGTATATTGACGTCGCGGAAGGCTTGATACAGTCCATCGCGGTCCAGGGGATACGGCTCGCTGATATAGATTGGGAAGTAGGCGTAGTTCCATTCCACGTCAGCAGGCACGTGATGCAGGGTTATGCCCGGCACATCGCTGAGCGCCGCGACATAGCGTTGGTATAGATGGCGGCGACGCTCGGAGATCTGATCCATGTACTGCAGCTGCAGCAGGCCCATCGCAGCCTGAATCTCGGTCATCTTGCCGTTGATGCCGGCTTCAACCACGGTGGTCTCGTCAACGAAGCCGAAGTTTTTCAGGTGGTCGATGTGTTGCTTCATCTCGGCGCTATGGCACACGATGGCACCGCCTTCAAAGGTGTTGAACACCTTGGTGGCGTGGAAGCTCAGTATGGACAAGTCTCCGTTAAGCAGGATGGAGCGGCTGTTTTTCTTTACGTCAAAGCAATGAGCGGCATCGTAAATCACCTTCAGACGGTAGCGATCCGCGATGCGCTGAATGGCGTCGGTATCGCAGGGCGTGCCATACACATGGACCGGTAGAATGGCAGTCGTATGTTCCGTGATCAGGGCCTCGATGCGGGACGGGTCGATATTGGCCGACTGAGGGTCAATGTCCGCGAACACTGGACGAATGCCGTTCCACATCAGCGAGTGACTGGTAGCGACGAAACTGTATGGGCTGGTGATGACTTCGCCCTTGATGCCCAAGGCCTGTAAGGCGGTAATCAGCGCGATTGTGCCGTTAGTGAATAAAGAGATATATTCGACACCAAGATGCTTTGCCAGGGATGCCTCAAGCTCGCGATGGAAGGGCCCGTTGTTGCTCAGCTGTTTGCTGTCCCATATTTTTTCCAGGTACGGGAGGAATGCTTCCAGAGGCGGCAGAAAAGGTTGGGTAACAGGAAGGCGGGGGGGCGGAACCGACGTCATGACTTTCCTCCTTGCTGAAAGCCGTAGTACGGCTGTCTGTTATTATAGATGAGACATCGCCGGTCAGCGGGCAATGGATGGCTGTTGTTTGGTCTAGGTATTCAAGGGCTTAACTGATTCTATGACTGCCACTCGACTATTGTCTACAATTGTCCGGAAAATCTTGTGAGCGGATCGGATGCGACGACAGGCTTGATTTTTATCGGCGACTAGGCATTGCTGGGTCAGTGAGTTGTTAATTTATATGAATCAATTTGCTTTGGCGTGGATCTGATTTGGACGTGTTTGTTTTTTATGGTTGTTTTAAGGGCTTGCTTGGGTTCAAGAGTTTGGCAATGCGGCCTGCCTGATAAATTCGGTGAGTGGCTGAGAGCTAATTCAGATCATTGCCGTGATTTAACTTGATTTGAAATTTCATCATAGTGTCAGAAAGCCTTGGATGGCTGGATAAGGGGAGTTAACGTGTCTACTCAGGAAAATGCCTTTGATTCCCAGAAATACCCTTATTACATTGTGGCACCGGCGTTTAGAGAAACGTCTTCTGGCATCCGCGTGCTGCACCAGCTATGCCATGAGCTGAACGCGCGCGGCTACGATGCATTCATCACCTCACTGGAGTCGCGTGAAGGCCTGAAAACCCCTGCCTTGATGCTGGCTACGATGAGTCGCAATCGTAACCAGGGGGTCGAGCCTATCGTAATTTACCCCGAGGTGGTGCATGGCAACCCCTTGTTTGGCGACGTGATTGTTCGTTACATCCTCAATAAGCCTGGCTTCCTGGGCGGGCCTGACCAGTATGCGGCGTCTGATCTCTTGTTCACCTACAACAAGAGCGATTTTCTGCCGGAAGGCGTTGACGCCGAGCTGATGCGCACTCCCGTACTGGATATCGAAATATTCAATAACAAGAACAATCCGCACGATGGCAAGCGCAAGGGCAAGTACTTATACGCCCATCGTTATACCCAGCAGGGCGGCGTGATAGACAAGAATATCTTTCAGGAAGCCGAACTGCTGGACATGGCCAAGCCGCGTACCTTGGCGGAGCTGGCCGAATTGTTTCGCGGCGCGGAGTGCCTCTACAGCTACGAGATGAGCGCGATCTGTACCGAGGCGATGCTATGCGGCTGCCCGGTGATCTACATGCCAAGCAGCTTCCTGACCAAGGTGCCCAATCTGGACGCGTTTCATGGCGACGGCTCGGCGTGGGGGAACACGCCAGAACAAATCAAGCACGCCAAGCAGACCGTGCACAAGGTGTATGAGCATTACGAGCAGCAGATCAAGGATTTTCCCGCGCAGTTGGAGCGCTTCATCGAAATCACGCAACGCGCGGCGGCGGTGAAGTCCCAGGAAAAAATGCAGGAAAGGCTGAAACCGCGCAAGCCTCGCATCGGCGTTTTCACGCGCGACCTGCAGGACGCTGCCTGCTACAAGCTGCGACTGGGCGATCCGCTTGCCCTGATGTCTCCGGTGGTGGAAACCTATCATTTCAAGAATCAGGCCGATCATAGCTATGAAGGCGATTATCCCTTCAAGGAAGACAGCGATTTTGTCGAGGCCATGGATATGTTCATTATCCAGCGGCTGTTTCCTTTCCCGGAGTTCCGGTCGCTGATTGAGGCGATGATAGAGTCCGGCAAGCCTATCATTTATGAAATTGACGACTGGCTATTGGACATGCCGGAAGAGCATGTCATGTACGACATTTGCGAGCCATCGTTCAAGGGGATTGAGTGGCTGCTGCCGCAGTGCGCCTTGGTGACCGTATCGACAGAGGCTTTAGCGGAGAAAATCCGAAAATACACTGACAAGGTGATGGTCTTTCCAAACCTGTTGGCCTGTCTCTTATACACATCTCCGAGCCCACGAGACTC
>NZ_JAELTR010000257.1:0-315 GCF_016428945.1 Chromobacterium sp. ASV23 | reverse complement strand
GACGCGAGTCAGGATGGGCAGGTCGATCAGGTCGTCGCCGATGAAGGCGCATTCCTCGGCGCGGAAGCCGGTTTTCCGCAGCAGGTCAGCCAGCGCGACTTTCTTGTCGTGCACGCCGCCGTAGTAGCTGTCTCTTATACACATCTGACGCTGCCGACGACAGCACGGAGGTGTAGATCTCGGTGGTGGCCGGATCATTAAAAAAGGGGGGGGGGGGGGGGGGGGGGGGGGGGGGGGGGGGGGGGGGGGGGGGGGGGGGGGGGGGGGGGGGGGGGGGGGGGGGGGGGGGGGGGGGGGGGGGGGGGGGGGGGGGGG
>NZ_JAELTR010000256.1:0-316 GCF_016428945.1 Chromobacterium sp. ASV23 | reverse complement strand
CAGCGAGTCCATGCCCTTGGGCGACAGGTTGACATGGCCATCCGCCATGGCGGTAGCGACGAAAAACAGCTTTTGTCCGGCGATGAACTCGCGGTGCGAATCCTGCAACTCCTGATAACGCTGCCCCTGTCTCTTATACACATCTGACGCTGCCGACGACAGCACGGAGGTGTAGATCTCGGTGGTCGGCGGATCATTAAAAAAGGGGGGGGGGGGGGGGGGGGGGGGGGGGGGGGGGGGGGGGGGGGGGGGGGGGGGGGGGGGGGGGGGGGGGGGGGGGGGGGGGGGGGGGGGGGGGGGGGGGGGGGGGGGGGGG
>NZ_JAELTR010000030.1:0-51210 GCF_016428945.1 Chromobacterium sp. ASV23 | reverse complement strand
GGGCGATGGCGGCCCGCTGCCGCTCGCCGCCCGACAGCTCGCCCGGCTTGTGCTCCAGCCGCTTGCCCAGCCCCACCCGCTCCAGCATCTGGGCGGCGCGGCGCGCAGCTTCCGTCTTGTGCATACGACGGATCAACAGCGGCATCATCACGTTTTCCAGCGCGGAAAATTCCGGCAGCAGGTGATGGAATTGATAGACGAAGCCCAGCGACTCATTGCGCAGCCGGCCGCGCTCGTCCTCGGTCAGCTGGGCCAGGTTCTTGCCCAGCACCTCCACCGTGCCGTGGCTGGGCGTATCCAATCCGCCCAGCAGATGCAGCAGCGTGCTCTTGCCGGAGCCGGAAGCGCCGACGATGGCCAGATGCTCGCCCTTGGCCACGTCCAGATCGATGCCGGACAGCACATCCAGCGCCAGCTTGCCTTCCTGGTAGCGTTTCCCCAGCTGGCGGCAGCTCAATACTTTACTCATAGCGCAGCGCCTCCGCCGGTTGGGTGCGCGCCGCGCGCCAGCTGGGGTACAGCGTGGCGAACAGCGCCAGCAGCAAGGAAATGATGGTGATGGTCGAGACATCGCTCCACTGCACGTCGGACGGCAGGTAGTCGATCATGTAGACGTCGCTGGACAGTATCTTGGCGCCGATGATGCGTTCGATCACCGGCACGATCACATCCAGATTCAGCGCGATGACCACGCCGCTGACCGCGCCCGCCAGCGTGCCCAGCACGCCGGCCACCGCACCCTGGATCATGAAAATCTTCATGATGCTGCCCGGCGACGCCCCCAGCGTGCGCAGGATGGCGATGTCGGCCTGCTTGTCGGTCACCACCATCACCAGCGTGGAGACCAGGTTGAAGGCCGCCACCGCGACGATCAGCGTCAGGATGATGGTCATCATCCGCTTCTCGATCTGCACCGCGCGGAAGTAATTGGCATTGGTATCGGTCCAGTCCGTCACCATCAGCTGCGGCAACTGCGGGCGCAGGCTTTCCTTCAATTGCGGCGCCAAGAGCGGGTCGTCCAGCTTCAGCCGCACGCCGCTGACCGTATCGCCCATGCGTTCCAGCACTTGGGCGTCGCGCAGATTGACCATGGCCAGCGAGGAATCGAACTCGAACATGTCCACCTTGAAAAGGCCCACTACGGTGAACTGCTTGGAGCGCGGAATCATGCCGGCCGGCGTGATATTGCCCTGCGGCGTCATCAGCGTGACCTTGTCGCCGACGCCCACGCCCAGCTGGCGCGCCAGCTCCACGCCCAGCGCCATGCCGAAGCTGCCCGGCTGCAGATTGTCCAGCTTGCCGGCCACCATGTGGCGGCCCACATCCACCACCTGGTTTTCCAGCTTGGGTTCGACGCCGCGCACCAGGCCGCCGCGCACATTGCCGTAGGCGACGAACAGGCCCTGGCTGCTGACAAAAGGCGCCGCCGCCACGACATGCGGCTGCTTGACCAGCATGTCGCGCGCGCCCTGCCAGTTGGGCAGCCGGCCATCATAGCCGCTCACTTCCAAATGCGAGGCCACGCTGAGGATGCGGCCGCGGATTTCCTTCTGGAACCCGTTCATCACCGACAGCACAATGATCAGCGCTGCCACCCCGAGGGCGATGCCGACGATGGAAATCAGCGAAATGAAGGAAATAAACCCGTTGCGGCGCTTGGCGCGCAGATAGCGCAGCCCGATAAAGGCTTCAAATGGCATTGTCAGGCGTCTCGCTCGGAACGGTAGGGGTTGTCCAGGCTCTGCATCATCGCCACCAGGAAGTCGCGCACCTGCCGCTCGTCGCACCCCATCAGCACGGCATCCTCGAAAGCGTCCTGCGCCAGCTGGGCGATCTCTTCCAGATTCTCGCGCATCACTTTCAGCTTCTCGACGCAGGCCACCACATTGCCTTCCGGGTCCTTCCAGACCGGTATTTCAATCTTCAAAGTCATTTTCGTTCCTGAAAACAAGATGCCCGCAAGCTGCGGGCATCAGGCTAGACCCTTGGGTTCAGCGCTTGTGCTTCTTCTTGGCGGCATGCGAGGCCTTGGCCGCCTTTTTGCCGCGCGCCGGCTCGGCCGCCTTGCACTTCTTGCCCTTGCGGCATTTGACTTGCGACTCGGCTTTCTTGGCGCCGCCTTTCACGCTGACGTCATCAGACGTATCGGCCGCCTGGTAGGCGGTGCTACGATTGACCCTGCGCGCTCCATTGTAACGCGCGCTCCAGTAACTCTGTGACAGATTGGCCACTTCAATGTTCTTGCCGGTGCGCGGCGCATGGATGAATTTGTTATTGCCCATGTAAATGCCGACATGGGAATAATTGAAGCCTCGGGTGTTGAAGAACACCAGATCCCCTGGCACCAGTTCGCCGCGGCCGACGGACTTGCCCACCTTGGCCATTTCGGCGGCGGTGCGCGGCAGGTTGACGCGCAGCGACTTCTGGAACACGTAACGGATAAAGCCGCTGCAGTCCAGGCCGTCATCCGGCGTGTTGCCGCCGAAGCGGTAGGCCACGCCCAGGAGACTCATCGCTTGCAAAAGCAGATCACCCACCGCATCCTCTTGCGGAGCGGCGTACTTGGAGATGGGATCGTCCGGTTTGTCGGCCGCCGAGCTGTCGGCTGCCGTTTTGCCATCGACCGGGGGCTTGTCCGGCGCGGCCTTGTCTGGCGCAGCCTGGGCGAAAACCATAAAGCCCGCCAGCGCCAGCGCTGATAAGCGGAGTTGCAATTTCATAGGCCGCACTCTATCGGACGGGACCGGTAGTGTAAAGCCAAGCGGAACGGCGAAAAGCACATGATTCGGGAAACCTTGATTGCAATGCGGGACTTACCGCGACTAAGAGAAATCAGCGGAATTTTGATCCGTCATGGCCTGGGAGAGTTCGCGCAGCGGCTGAAACTGCCCCGCGCCATGGAAAAAGCCGGCGAGTGGCTGAATCTGGGCCTGCCGGACGGCGAATCCGGCCAGCCGACGGCGGTGCGGGTGCGGCTGGCCTTTGAGGAGCTTGGCCCCACCTTCATCAAGCTGGGCCAGATCCTGTCCACCCGCGTCGACGTGTTCCCGCCGGACTGGATAGACGAATTCGAGAAACTGCAAAACCGCGTGCCGCCCTTGCCGCCGGCAGCCGTAGAGCGCCTGGTGCGTGACGCGCTGGGAGACTCGCCCGAGGCGCTGTTCGCCGAATTCGACATGCGGCCGATCGGTTCCGCCTCCATCGCCCAGGTGCACCGCGCCAGGCTGCATGACGGCAGCGAGGTGGCGGTCAAGCTGCGCCGCCCCGGCATCGCGGAAAAAGTGGAGGCCGACCTGCGCATCCTGGCCCACCTGGCCCACCTGCTGGAACTGGAATTTCCGGAACTGCGCCGCTACCAGCCGTCCGGCATCGTCGCCCAGTTCTCGCGCTCTCTGCGGCGCGAGCTGGACCTCGCCATTGAAGCGCGCAATATGGAGCGCTTCGGCAAGGACTTCGCCGACGACCCATGGGTGGAAGTGCCGCGGGTGCACTGGCAATACACCAATGCCGCGGTCAATGTGCAAAGCTACGTCGACGGCATCCCCGCCAGCGACCTGACTCGCTTGGAAAGCAGCGGCCTGGACGCGGTGCTGCTGGCGCAACGCGGCGCCGACGCGGTGCTGAAGATGATTCTGGTCAACGGCTTCTTCCATGCCGACCCCCACCCCGGCAATGTGTTCTTCCTGGCCGACCACCGCATCGCTTTCATCGATTTCGGCATGGTGGGCCGCATCAGCCATGTGCGGCGCGACGAAATCGTCGATCTATTGTCCGCAGTGGCCGAACACAACGAGCACGGCATCATCGACGTGCTGATCGAGTGGACCGGCAACACGCCGGTGGACATGCAAAAATTCGCCGATGAAGTCAGCGAATTCATGTTCCAGTACGAGCACGTGCCGCTGAAGGGCCTGAACATCAGCCAGCTGATCGGCGACATCATGACGCTGATCCGCAATCACGGCATCGTGCTGCCGCCGGACATGGCCATGTTGTTCAAAGCGCTGATCACGCTGGAAGGGCTGGGCCGGCAATTGAACCCGGATTTCCAGCTGGTGGCCCACATCACCCCCTTCGTCAAGGAGCTGATCGTCGCGCGCTACCACCCGGCGGCGCTGCTGAAGCGCGGCCGGCAGTCCTTGTCCGAGGGGCTGGAAATGATCACCGGCCTGCCGCGCGACCTGGTGCGGGTGGGCCGAGACATGCGTCACGGCAAGTTCCGCGTCAACCTGGACCTGCAGCGGCTGGACAGCTTCGGCAAGCAGCTGGACCGCAGCAGCAACCGGCTGACCATGGGCATCGTCACCGGCTGCCTGATCATAGGCTCGTCCATCGTGATGACGGTGAACGCCGGGCCCAAGCTGTTCGGCCTGCCGTTCTTCGGCTTCTTCGGCTTCATGCTGGCGCTGCTCAACAGCGTGTGGCTGGTCTGGTCGATCTGGCGCTCCGGCAAGGATTTATAAGCTCGTCAACACCGACTGAGACGGCAGGCAATACGCAATCGCCACAGCATTAAGTTGCGCCGAGCGGCATCGATACAGGGGCATTCCCGCCTTGATCGGACTCGCGCCATGCGTATTGCCTCCGTAGATGCCAAGCTCGGCAGCAGCTTCACGCAAACCCAATCGCTGGACATCCGGCAAAGCGTGACCGTGACGCAGCAAACTGCGCAGCCTGCCCCGCAGGATAACGTCCAGCTGAGCAGCCAGGGCGTGCAGAGCCTCATGGCTTTGGCGCTGCAAAACGACATCAGCGGCTTGCTCAGCCTGATCAAGGCGATTGTCGAAAAAGCGTTCGGCATCCACATTTGGCTCTGGGACAACAAGTCGCAGCCCGCTACCGGCCAAGCGCCGAGCGCGCCTGCCTCGCCGCCGCCGCAAGTCGACGCTGAGCAAAGCGTTGACTACCAGGACAAACAGCAGCTGCAATTCTCCGCCAACGGCCAGGTCACCACGCAGGACAGCAAGCAATTCCAGTTCTCGCTGAACCTGTCGATGCAGAGCCTTTACCAGTACCACAGCAGCGCCGGCAGCCAGAACGGCGGCCAGCCGCACGACCCGCTGATGATCTCGCTGGGCGCCGACGCCGGCCGCTTCAGCGGCGCCACGGCGAGCTTCGACCTGCAGAACAACGGCCAGATGACCCAGCTCCCCTTCCCCACCGATGGCGGCTGGCTGGTACTGGACAAAAATGGCAGCGGCAAGGTAGGCAACGGCAGCGAGCTGTTCGGCCCGCAATCCGGCAATGGCTTCGCCGACCTGGCCAAATATGATGTCAATCACGATGGCGTGATCGATGAGTCCGACCCCGTGTATGCGCAATTGAGAATCTGGACCGGACGCGGCAGCGACGGCAAAGACCAGCTGGAAACCCTGCAACAGGCGCATATCGGCGCCATTTTGCTGCCCAGCGTCCAGGCGCCGTTGACCATGCGCCAGGACAGCGCCAGCATCGCCCCAACCGCACAGATGGAAAGCGCCGGCGTTTATCTGAAGGACGACGGCCAGGCCGGCATGGTCAGCCAAGTGGACGTCTACGGCTGATCCGGCCGGCTGACGATATCAGCCATGAACCACTTGCGCGACAGCGCCAACAAGGCGCCGTCGCGCTGCAGATGTCCGATAGCGCGATTGACCCGCATCAGCAGCTGCGGATTGTCCTTGCGCATCACCACGCAGGCATCCTCCCGCGCCAGCATCCTCCCCGCGGCCACCAAGTCGCCCCGCGTCTTCAGCATCAGATTCAGCGCCGCCAGCCGATTGATCACGATGGCATCCACTTCGCCTCGGCGCAAGCCGTCGTATTTGGTTAAATCGTCGTGGTACAGATGGACATGTGCCTGCGGCACATTGGCGCGCAGCCACTGTTCATAGTTGGTCTCGGCCCCGACGCCGACGTGCGCGCCAGCCAGATCCGCCGCGCTGTGGAAACGCGCCGCGTCGGCCTTGCGCACCACCATCTGCAAACCGCTATAGGTATAGGGGATGGAAAAATCAAAACGGCGTTGACGCTCGGTGGTCGCCACCACCTGGTTTAGCACCACATCCACCCGGCGGGCCGACAGGCTGCTCAGCATATGGGTCCAGGCAATGGTATGGAAATGCGCCTGAACACCGAGTTGCTTCGCCAGCTCGCGGCCGAAATCCACTTCGAAACCCTGCAACTCGGCCCCGGCCGCGGCGCGAAAACTATAAGGCGGAAACGTTCCCTCCAGGCCTATCTCCAGCACGCCTTTGCGTTGAACCTGCGCCAACTGATCCGCCCTTGCGGTCGACAGCAATAGCGGCAGAACCATAGCCAAGATACCCAGCAGCCTAGACTTCATGATGCTCCTTCCCGCCGATCCACCCATCCATGCGTTCAATCTTTACAACATAGGCGCAATGCGTGGCGGCCGCCATCACGCGACGAAACATGCTGAAAGTACAGGTTGACGCTGGAAATGATAATTATTATCATTCTCAAAAATCACTGAAGGAGATCGTGCCATGAACGCCATGCTGGTTGGAGCCGACACGCTGGGCAACATTCCCGACGTGCTGCAGAGCTACGGCATTACCATCAACCGCCACCTGAGCGGCCGCAACAGCTCGCACCAGCGCAAGGTGGACCGGCTGCCCGCCGGCACCGAGCTGCTGATCCTGTTCACCGACTTCCTGGGCCATAATGTGATGCGCCACTTCCGCGAACTGGCCGCTGAGCAACAAATCCGCTTCATCGCCTGTCGCCGTTCGGTCTGCGCGCTGAAACAATCGCTGAGCGGCGCCGGCATGTGCGAAAACCCCTGCGCCGCCTGCCCGCAGCGCGCCAGTGAAAAGGCCGGCAAGCGCAAACGCTAGCCAGCCGGCAGCAGGGCCACCCTCAGGCCCTGAGTGGCACGGCGCGACAAACGGCGGGCATACCGCGGCCCGCCCATGGCGGCCTACGCCATCCGCGCCAAGCATGATGCGCATCAGCAGCCGCTATACCTTGAAGCGCGATACGGTGGCGCGCAGCTCGGCCGCCAGCGCGTTGAGACGCTGCGCCGCAGTCGAGGTCGTGTCCGCCACGTTACTGCCCTCTTCGGAAACCTGCGCGATTCGTTCCAGCTGCTGCGCAATTTCAGTGCTCGCGTCCGCCTGCTCGCCGATCCCAGAGGCGATCTCGCCGACCAAGGCGACAGCCTCGGCGGCGCGCTGGCTGATCTGCGTGATGGTTTCTCCGGCCTGATTAGCCGATTGTTCGCAGCCCCGCACCTCGCCGACCACCTCATTCATATGCCGCACCGCGTTCAACGCCTCCTGCTGCATCGCCTGGATCATGCCATTGATCTCCAGCGTCGCCGCGGCCGTCCGCTCTGCCAGCATGCGCACCTCGTCCGCCACCACCGCGAAGCCACGTCCCATTTCGCCGGCCCGCGCGGCCTCTATCGACGCATTCAGCGCCAAAAGATTGGTTTGTTCCGCTACACCTTTGATGACCTCAGTCACGCTGCCTATCGCCGCAACCTGGTCGCGCAGCTTTTCCACGGTGCCGGCCGCGTCGCTGACGGTTTCAACCGAGGACTGGATCTGCGCCACGGTTTTCAGGATCACTTGCTCGCCGGACGCCGCCAAATGCCCAGAGTCGCTGCTGAGCCGGCGGGCCTCCTGTGCGCGGTCGCGCACATGGGCGATGCTGACCGTCAGTTGCTCCACCGAGGCCGCCATGCTGGAGCAGGCCTGTGACGATGTCGCGGCGCTGACCGCCAGCTCGTCGGCGGTTTCTCGCATGCCGCGCGCCGAGTCCGCCACCCCGCTCACTGCGCCGCCCACTTCGCTGAAACTGCGCTGCAGCGTCTGCAGCAAGGAATCCAGCGCTTGCAGCGCATCCGCGATCTCGTCATGCCCCGCCGGCTCGGTGCGGCGGGTGAAATCGAGTTCGCGCGCCACTTGCGCAAGCGCATCCCGAGCCCCGTTCAAAGGCACGGTGATTGAGCGCTGCAGAACATAGCCTGCGCCCAACAACACCAGCACGCCGACAACGATCACAGCGATCATCTGTCCCCACGCGGCCTTGTAATCTTGCTCCGCCGCCAGCCGCTCTGCCCGCGCGTCTTCGCGGCTGGCTTTGACCATATCTTCCACCAGCGTGCCCATCGAACCGGCCGCGCCATTGATCTTGGGGTTGTAGACCGGAGGGGGATGATCCGGATCGGCCTTGGAGGCGGCCAGCAAGGGAGAGACGGCGTCAATGTATTCGGCCAGCCGGGACTGGAACTGCTCGCCCTTCTGCTGCAATTCGGCCTGCAACGGCAACTGATGATAGGCGGCCAGCAAGCTGTCCAGGTTCTCCCTATGCTTTCGCACCTGCTGCTCCGCCGCCTGCTTGACCGCCGGATCGCGGCTGGCGATATGGCGCACCGTCTCCAGCCTCATGCCTGTCAGCTCTGCGCTGAGGCTGCGCGAGATGTCCACCTCGGCCAGCGACACCTCGTCCAATTTGCGCAATTGCAGCTGCACAGCCTGCAGGCGCGACAGGCTGATCGCGCCCAGCAGCACAAAAGCGACAATGGAAAGAACGATCAACACGGCAATCCGCCGCCCCACCGTCAAACGCAGTGCCATTGCCGGCTCCCAGCGATCATGAATATCAATACAGTGTAGATCAGGCCGAAGCCGCCCAGACCTCAACCATACGCCGGGCAAACCAGATATCATGTGCATCCTGTCCGTCGCGCATCGACTCCACCCAAGCACCATGACCAGACACCTGCCACGCGCCATCCAGCACATCCTGTTCAATCTTCGCGGCGGCTTCCTGGTGCGCCCGCTGATCATTTCGCTGGCGCTGGGCTTTGTCGGCGGCTGCTTGTCCTGGCTGGAAGAAACGCATCCGGCGCTTGGCGCCTGGCTGCCGCAGATTCTGTTCCCGTCGCGCAGCGACCCTCAGGTGGCCCAGGTGATTCTGTCCGCCATCGCCACCTCCATCATGACCGTGGTGTCCATCGTATTCGCCATTCTGCTGATGTCGCTGACGCTGGCTTCCATGCAGTTCTCGCCCAGAATCATCGTCAGCTTCTCCCGCGACAAGGTCACGCAGCGGACGCTGGGCATCTTCCTCGGCACGTTCGCCTACTGCATCGCCGCCTTGCCGGCTGCCCGAATCAAGCCCTACGCTTTCAGCCCGGTGCTGACGGTATTCGGCGCCATGCTGCTGGCGGTGGCTTGCGTGATCGGCCTGCTGTTCTTCATCCATCACATCTCGCGCGCCATCAGCGTCAACTACATCGTCGACCGCATCGCCGCGGAGACCGAACAGGCGATCCAGGAGCAGATGCCGGCGCCGCATGAGGACCGGTTGTGGCCGGCCGGCGCGGCGCCCAACGCCGTCCAGCCGGATGCGCCCATCCTCAACCGGACGGCGGGCTATGTCCGCTTCATTGATACCCGCAAGCTGGTGCAACTGGCCAAGACGCATCAACTGAAACTGCGCGTCACACGCCGCGTCGGCCAATTTGCGCCGGCCGGCATCCCGCTGCTGCTGGCCTCGCGCGAGGAAAGGCTTACCCCCAGGCTGCGCCAGGCCATGCTGGCCGCGATCGACATCGGACCCAGCCGCACCCTGCAACAGGATGTGGAGTTCGGCGTGCTGCAGATCGTCGATATCGCGCTGAAAGCCATCTCTCCAGCGGTCAACGACCCCACCACCGCGATTGCCTGCGTGGATCAGCTCAGCCGCATCCTGTGCCTGTACGCGCAGCGCAATGCTCCGCAACAGCACTATTACGACCCGCCAGGAGTGGTGCGCGTCACCATCCCGGCCATGGATTTCGACGCGCTGCTGGAATCGGCCTTCGAACAGATCCGCCATTACGCGCGCGGCGACATGGCAGTCAGCCTGCGCCTCTTGGCGGCGCTGACCGATATCGCCACCGTCGCCCACAGCGCGGCCTTCCGCCAATCGCTGCGGACGCTGGGCCAGCGCGCCGTCGACAGCTGCCGCGGCCATCTTGACGAGCAGGCCATGAGCCGGATGCGCGGGCGGCTGGATACGCTGCAGACGCTGCAGACGCTGACGACGTGACCAGAGGCGGCATCCCCGCCCCACACTCGCGCCGCGGTCCCAGCCATGCCGTTCACACCCAAACCGGAATACACCATGGAAATCATGTCCCAACCCTATCAGGCCTTGCCGCAGGCACTGCGTCGCGAATGCGCCGTCATGCTGCACCAGGCCTACCAGTGCCCGGGGGAGCCGGACCCCGACGACGCGTTGCACAAGCCGGAATATCACGCGCAAGCATTCTGTCTGCTGCAGCATGGCCATCCCGTCGCTTACGCCGCGGTAGTCGGCTTGACCGTCAGCCATGGCGGGCAGGCTTTTGCCCTGGCCGCCCTCAGTTGCGTCGCGACTCACCCTGGCCATCGGCGGCAAGGCCTGGGCGAGCGCGTTGTCGCAGCGGCCTCCGCCTGGCTGAGAGAATGCGGAAACTATGACATCGCAGCCTTCACCTGCGATGCCGAGCTGGCGCCGTTTTACTCGCGGGCGGCGGGCTGGAGAGCGGTTGACGATGTGGTGCTGCTTGCCCACTCGGGAAACCATGCCTTGCGCAGCGATCGACTTGGCAAGACAGTGATGCTGGAATTGCTGTCAGCACGGGCGCAATCCGCCGCAGCGGCGTTTCGCTCAGCCACGATTAACCTGGGCTTGCCGGAGGGTGAATTCATCTGAGCGGGACGCGGGATGCTGGAGGGCAATCAGGGGGTCGTTGTCCCATGTGGCGGAAAGGGCAACACTGCGGAGCGAGAAGTTGCGGCAATATGCAAAAAGAGTAAAATGCCTGCCTATAAATTTTCGTTTACGCAGGACTTCCATCATGAAAACCGGCAACGCCGACCCCGACGGTCCCAGTTCGAACTCTCTCTTGCAATATTGGCTGCATAAACTGAATCACTCCCGGCTCCGCATGGACGACAAGCTCCATTCCGAGCCGATTCAGGAAGAAATCCTGCTGAATTTGATGGTCATCTGCTGCATCATACTATTGGCCTTGTTCACCTACCTGCATCGCTGAATCTCCGGCCCGCTTCCGCGGGCCTGGTCGTTTCCCGCACACGGCACGCGACAATTTCCTCTGTCCGAATTATGCTGTCGACAGCATGTCTGCATACTTCAATCGACTAACAAAGGAACCGACGATGAAACTGTCCGCACTGACCCTGTGTTGCGCTCTCGGACTGGGCTTGAGCCTGCCCGCCTGGTCCGCCGGCGAAGCAGCGAACTCGGAAAACCTGTTCACCGTTCCGCTCAGCGCCTTCCAGCAGAGCAAAAGCAACCCGGATCAGCGTGTTTATCTGAAGCCGGGCGTCGATCTGAAAGCCTACAACGCCGTTTTGCTGGAGCCATTGCTGTTCATGCGCCAAGCCAAGGATGGCAACTGGGAGCTGCTGCAATCCGGCGATGAGAACGCGATTGCCGCTTATTTCCATCAACGGATGCAGGCCGAGCTGGCATCGGCCGGCGTCGCGATGGCGCAGCAAGCGGCTCCCGGCGTCACCCGCTTGCGCGTGGCGGTCACCGCCGTCTCCCAAGACCGGCCAGGCGTAGATGCCGTGGACTTGCTGCCGATCAAGGCGGTGTTCAACCTGGCGCGGCTCGCCACCGGCAAAGAGCCTTATCTGCTGAAGATAGGCAGCA
Source organism: Chromobacterium sp. ASV23 (assembly GCF_016428945.1). Classification (NCBI taxonomy): domain Bacteria; kingdom Pseudomonadati; phylum Pseudomonadota; class Betaproteobacteria; order Neisseriales; family Chromobacteriaceae; genus Chromobacterium; species Chromobacterium sp. ASV23. The sequence continues at coordinate 39,552 of NZ_JAELTR010000030.1, read as the reverse complement.
TGGCGCAGCTGGAAGACGCCCAGGACGGCACCCTGCTGGCCGGCACGGTCAACCTGCGGCAGAACAAGAAGAGCAAGACCAAGGAAGAACAGATGACGTTGGATCTGATCAAGCCTCTGATCGACCAATGGTGCAAAGACAGCGCCCGCCAGCTGGCCACGCACCTGGGCAAGGCTTCCTGATAGTCAAAACGCTTTTCGCATGAATACGCTGTACGGGTCCTCGCGGTAGGACCCGAACGGCGGGCAAAAGTCGTAACCGGCACGCTGGTACAAGGCGATGGCCTCGTGCTGGTGGATGCCGGTCTCCAGCGTCATGGCGGCGCAGCCTCGCGCCTGCGCCTGCCGCTCCAGAAAGGCCAGCACGCTGCGCGCGGCGCCGCGCCCCCGGCATTGCGGCCGCACGAACATCCGCTTCAATTCGCCATATTCCGCCGTGCACCAAACTGCGCCGCACCCCACCGCCACGCCGGTTTCGTCGCGCGCCACCGCAAACGCCACTTCCGGCCGCAGCAAGGCTGCCACATCGACGCCGTGATGGCTTTCCACGGGGTATAAGGGCTTCTGATAGGCATCGAGTTCGTCTATCAAAGCCATCACCTCGGGCTGATCCGGCCGCTCCAGCGCGATAGTCAGGTTCTGGCGAGAGGATGGCTCAAGCAAATCCACATACGCCTTGTCCAGCAGGCTGTCATCTCGAATCGACAATTGCTCCATCAAGGCAGCTATCGCCTGGCGCGCGGCCTCTTCCGGCTCATCGTCAGCCAGCTCCGCCTCCAGCTCAACGAAATTTCCGAGGCCGGCCACTCGGTCCAGGTGGATGGCACAGCGCCCGATCCGATACTGGCTGCGCTGCTTGCGCACCCTGCCCTGCGCGCCATAGGCCTGCGTCAACAACTCGCGCAGGCCATCCGGGTCATTGCTCTGGCTAAGCAGGAAAAATGAAGACTTGATCGCCGCGGCATCCTGACGTTGATAAAAAATCAGCTTGCCAGCCCCCGCGCCATCCACTCTCAGCTTCAGCCTGCCATGAGAGCCACAGAAAAAGGTATCGTCCTGCTCAAGTCTGCATGGCTCGTGCCCGGCCAATGCCTGAACTTTTCGCTCCAGCGCATCGATATCCGCCACGCGCGCCTTGATTTCAACATTGCTCGCCATCTTGTCATTTCCTTATGGGTTCCCTTCCCACTCAAACAAGGAATTTGCATTCAATCGCCATGCGCTGGCAAGAGGGAAGATTACCCTGATAAAGAAAAGAGCCCTGACAAGCAGGGCTCTTTATCTTTGTGGCGACGGCATTCTACTTGTAGCCACGCCTCGATGGGATGGTCTTCCTAGACCTCCCAGTATTCCTTTTCCCTGCCCTGCGAGCCGGGATTGAGCTGTTCGCGCAAGACGCGCAGTTTTTCCGGTTCGCCGCGCACGCGGAACCAGCTGCCCTCGTCCTCGGTGCGCTCTTCCAGCACCTGGCAGTGGCTGTAGATTTCGCCGCGCAATTGCTGCGCCGACCACGGCAGCAACAGCTCCTCCTCCACCAGATCCTGCTGGAAGAAGGAGACGATGGCGGCGCGCAGGCTGGCCACTTCTTCCGGCCGGCGGGCGCTCATTACCACGCAGCCTGGGTAGCGCGTCTGCAGCTCCGCCGTCCAGGCGGCCTGCTCGGCCTCATCGCCGACATGGTCTATCTTGTTGAACACGCGGATGCGCGGCACCTCATCGGCGCCGATTTCCTGCAGCACCGCGTCGGTCACTTCCAGCTGGCGCTGGAAGCCGGGGTCGCTGGCGTCGATCACGTGCAAGAGCAGCGACGCGTCCAGCGCCTCCTCCAGCGTGGACTTGAACGAGGCCACCAGGCCGTGCGGCAGGTTCTTGATGAAGCCGACGGTATCGCTGACCAGCACGCGCGGCACGCTTTCCGGGTACAGCGCGCGCACCGTGGTATCCAGCGTGGCGAACAGCTTGTTGGCCACCAACACCTCGCTGCCGGTCAGCGCCCGCATCAAGGTGGATTTGCCGGCATTGGTGTAACCGACCAGCGAGACCCCGCCCAGGCCGATGCCCTGCCGCTCCAGCCGGCGCGCGCGCTGGGTCTTGCGCTCCAGTTCCATGGCGATGATTTCGCGCTGCAGCTCGGCGATGCGGTCGCGCACCTTGCGGCGATCCAGCTCGGTATGGGATTCGCCGGCGCCGCGGCCGCCCATGCCGCTGCGTTGCCGGCCTTGCGGACCGGCCAGCTTGGCCGCTTCGCGCAGCCGCGGCGCCATATAACCGAGACGGGCGATTTCCACTTGTGCGCGCGCAGCGCGCGAGCGGGCGTTGCGATGGAAAATCTCCAGGATGACCATGGTGCGGTCCATCACTTCGCAGCCGACGGCCAACTCAAGATTGCGCGCCTGCGACGGCGAGATTTCGTGGTCCACCAGCAGCACGTCGATCTCGACCGTGCTGGCGTCCCATTCTTGCGCATCGTCTTCCAGCTCGTCCGCGCGGAGGCCGCGCTTGACGAACTGGCTGATCTCTTCCAGCTTGCCCACGCCCATATAGGCGGTGCGATCGAAGCTGCTGCGCTTCTGCACAAAGGTCTGCACCACCTGGAAACCCAGCGTCTTGGCCAGCTCGCTCAATTCGGTGAGCGAGGCTTCGAACTCGACATCGCTGACTTCCGGCAGCTGCACCGAGGCGACAATGGCGTAACGGGGCTTCTCTTTGACTTCTGTTTGCATGGGCAGATGGCTTTATTTAGGTAACGAACCCGGATATTACTCGCAAATGACGCTTCACGCTGACAAGTTGCGCCTCATTGCTTGACCTCGCGGCCGGCGCGGCCGATACTCCTGCCGCTTCGGGCCACAAGCCCCCACTTTTCTATAGTTGTCTTCATTCATGCCATTCACCGCCCTGGGCCTGCAGCCCGATCTGGCCCAGTCCGCGCTCAAGCAAGGCTATGCCCAGCCCACCGCCATCCAAAGCGCCGCCCTCCCCGCCATTTTGCAAGGCCGCGACGTGCTGGCCACCGCGCAGACCGGCTCCGGCAAAACCGCGGCCTTCTGCCTGCCGCTGCTGCAGCAATGGCTGGCCAGCCCGCGCGCCATGCTGCGCCATCCTCGGGCGTTGATTCTGCTGCCGACGCGCGAACTGGCGGCGCAGGTCGGCGGCATTCTGCGCGATCTGGCTCAGGCCCTGCCACGCAGCCTGAAAGTCGCCGTGGTTTACGGCGGCGTGTCCATCAAGCCGCAGATGATGGCCCTGCGCGGCGGCGCCGACATCGTAGTGGCCACGCCCGGCCGCCTGCTGGACCTGCTCGCGCACAACGCGCTGCGGCTGTCCTCCGTCAACACCCTGGTTCTGGACGAAGCGGACCGGCTGCTCGATCTGGGCTTCGCTGACGAGCTGGGCAGCCTGCTGGCCCAGCTGCCGCAGACGCGGCAGAACCTGTTGTTCTCCGCCACCTTCCCGCCCGCCGTGCGCGCCTTGGCGGAACAGCTGCTAAGCCAACCGCTGCGCATTGACATCGAGCAGACGGCCGCCACCGCGCCGGACATCCGCCAGCGCGCCATCGAGGTGGACGCCGCGCGGCGTACCATGTTGCTGCGCCATCTGCTGGCGACGCACGATTGGGACCGCGCGCTGGTTTTCGTGGCCAGCCGCCAGGCGGCGGACAGAGTGGCGGACAAGCTGCAACGCGCCGGCGTGAGGGCCGCTGCCCTGCATGGCGATTGCAGCCAGAGCCAGCGCGGCCAGGTGCTGGCCGATCTCAAGACCGGCCAGCTGCGGGTGCTGATCGCCACCGACGTGGCGGCGCGCGGCATCGACATCGCCCGGCTGCCGCTGGTGGTCAACTACGACCTGCCGCGCTCGCCGGTCGACTACACCCACCGCATCGGCCGCACCGGCCGCGCCGGCGCCAGCGGCGAGGCCATCAGCTTTATCAGCGCCGACTGCGCCGCCCATTTCCGGTTGATAGAAAAGCGCCAGCAACTAAGCTTGCCGCGCGAGCGGATCGCCGGCTTCGAGCCGACCGAGCCCGCGATGCCAGCCGCGTCTCTGACGGACCCGGACGGCAACGGCGGCATCAAGGGCAAACGCAAGAGCAAGAAGGACAAATTGCGGGAGGCCGCAGCCCAGCAAACGTCAACAGCCGCTGGGGGCATCACCGCCGCGAAACCATAAAACAAACCCCGCCGAGAAACCCGGCGGGGTTTTTGTCAGGTCAAGCCGGACAGGTTTACAGCACTTCGATGATGCCGGCGGCGCCCATGCCGGTGCCGATGCACATCGTCACCATGCCGTGGCCCTTCATGCCGGCGTCGCGCATGCCGTGGATCAGGGTGGCGGTGCGGATCGCGCCGGTCGCGCCCAGCGGGTGGCCCAGGGCGATGGCGCCGCCATGCGGGTTCACCTTGGACGTATCCAGGTTCAGATCGCGAATCACCGCCAGCGCCTGCGCGGCGAAGGCTTCGTTCAGCTCGATCCATTTCAGGTCGTCCTGCTTCAGGCCAGCCTGAGCCAGCGCGGCCGGGATGGCTTCCTTCGGACCGATGCCCATGATTTCCGGCGGCACGCCCTTGACCGAGAAGGTCACGTAGCGGGCCAGCGGCACCAGGTTGAATTCCTTCAGCACGCGTTCGGACACCAGGATCACCGCGCCGGCGCCATCGGACATCTGCGAGGAGTTGCCGGCGGTGACGGAGCCCTTGGCGTCGAACACGGTCTTCAGCTTGGCCAGGCCTTCCAGCGTGGTTTCGCGGCGCGGGCCTTCGTCGGTGTCCAGCACGCGCTTCTTGACGATCACTTCGCCGGTTTCCAGATTCGGCGTGCGGTAGGTCACTTCCAGCGGGGTGATTTCGTTCTTGAACTTGCCGCCGTCGATGGCCGCCAGCGCGCGGCGGTGCGATTCCACCGCGAACGCGTCCTGGTCTTCGCGCGACACGCCCCACTGCTGCGCCACTTTTTCAGCGGTCAGGCCCATGCCGTAGGCGATGCCGTAGTTCTCGTCCTTGGCGAAGATTTCCGGGTTCAGCGACACCTTGTTGCCCATCATCGGCACCAGAGACATCGACTCCGAACCGGCTGCGATCACCACGTCGGCTTCGCCCAGGCGGATGCGGTCGGCCGCCATCTGCACGGCGTTGATGCCGGACGAGCAGTAGCGGTTGATGGTGATGCCGCCCACGGTGTTGGGTAGGCCGGCCAGCAGCACGCCGATGCGCGCCATGTTCAGGCCCTGCTCCGCTTCCGGGAAGGCGCAACCGACCACGCAGTCGGAAATCAGTTTCGGGTCCAGGTTCGGCACCTGGGCCAGCGCGCCGGTGATCACATGCGCCAGCATGTCGTCCGGACGCACATTGCGCATCATGCCGCGCGGCGCCTTGCCCACCGGGGTGCGGGTGGCGGCGACGATGTAAGCTTCTTGTACTTGTTTGCTCATTTTCGATTCTCCTGTCGGCCGGCTGATCCAAGCGGTAGAAATCAACCGACCTATCATCTGGCTATTGGCCGTGCTTGCGGGAGGATTCGCAGCGAGCGGGCCGAGGTCAAGGCGAGACGCGCAGCCGTACAAGTGGTACGGCGAGCATCACAGCTTTGAGATCGGCACGCGCAGCAGAATCATCCCCAAGCACTTAGTTGCGCAGCGGCTTGCCGGTGGTCAGCATATTCGCGATGCGATCCTGGGTCTTGGAGTTCTTCAGCAGGGTCATGAAAGCCTTGCGCTCCAGGTCCAGAATCCATTGCTCGTTGACCAGGGTGCCGGCCTCCACATCGCCGCCAGTCATCACATCCGCAATCTGCGAAGCGATGAAGAAGTCGTGCTGGCTGATGAAGTTGCCTTCCAGCATGTTCACCAGCTGGCCCTTGATCGACGCCGCGCCGGAACGGCCAGCCACCGGGAAGCCCTTCACCTTCAGCGGCGGGCGGTAGCCGGATTCGGCCAGCGACAACGCCTGCTGCTTGGCGACGTACAAGAGCTCGTAAGCATTGAACACCACGGCGTCGCCCTTGCGGAAGAAGCCCAGTTCTTGCGCCTCGATGCCGCTGGTGGCGACCTTGGCGGTGGCGATATTCATGAAGTAATCCTTCAACGCGGCCAGCAGATCGCCCTTGGACTCTTGCGAAGCGCGCAGCGCGAATTCCTTGCAACCGCCGCCGCCCGGCAGCAGGCCCACGCCCACTTCCACCAGGCCCACGTACGATTCCAGCGCGGCCACGGTCTTGTCGCAATGCATGGCGAACTCGCAGCCGCCGCCGAACACGTAGCCCTGAGTGGCGGCCACGGTCGGGATCTGGCTGTAGCGCAGGCGCAACGCGGTGGACTGGAAGCGGCCGATCATGGCGTCGATGGCATCCCAGTCGCCCATCATAAAGGCCGGCATCATCGATTGCAGGTCAGCGCCGACAGAGAACGGCTCTTCGGTTTGCCAGATCACCAAGCCCTTGAAGCGGTCTTCGGCGATGTCAATCGCGGTGTTCAAGCCATCCAGCACGGCCGGGCCGATGGCGTGAGCCTTGGACTTGAACGACACCACCAGCACGTCGTCGCCGGTGGTGAAGGCGCGCACGCCTTCGTTCTCGTAGACGGTTTCGCCCAGCTGCTCGGACTTCTCGCCCAGCACCTTGGCCGGCGCCAGCTGACGCGCGTAAACGTCCAGCGCGGAGCGGCCTACCAGTTTCTTGTCGGCGGCATTGTAGGAACCGTCGGCGAAATGCACGCCGGCGCGGTCTCCCTCCAGCACCCAGGCCGGCAGTTCAGCCTTGGCCAGGGACTTGCCGGCGGCGATGTCTTCCTGCAGCCACTTGGCTACTTGCTGCCAACCGGCGGCTTGCCAGGTTTCAAACGGACCGGCGGACCAGCCGAAACCCCAACGGATGGCGAAGTCCACGTCGCGGGCGCAGTTGGCGATATCGGCCAGATGGAAGGAGATGTAGTGGAACACGTCGCGGAAACATGCCCACAGGAACTGCGCCTGCGGATGCTCGCTCTCGCGCAGCTTCTGGAATTTCTCGGCCGGATTGGCGATCTTCAGAATATCCTTGACCGCGTCGTCGCCCTTCTCGCCGGAGCCCACGTACTCGCCCTTGGCCGGGTCCAGCACCAGCATGCGCTTGCCGTCTTTCTTGTAGATGCCGGCCTTGGTCTTGGAACCCAGCGCGCCGGCGGAGATCAGGCCCTGCATCCAGTCCGGCGTCACGAACAGGCTGTGCCACGGGTCTTGCGGCAGGGTGTCCTGCATGGTCTTCACCACGTGGGCGAAGGTGTCCAGGCCCACCACGTCGGCGGTGCGGAAAGTGGCGGACTTCGGGCGGCCCAGGCGCGGACCGGTCAGGTCGTCCACCACGTCGAAGCGGATGCCGTACTTGGCGGCGTTGGCGATGGTGGCCAGCATGGAGAACACGCCGATGCGGTTGGCCACGAAGTTCGGGGTGTCCTTGGCGCGGACTACGCCCTTGCCCAGCGTGGACACCAGGAAGCGCTCCAGGTTGTCCAGGATGTGCGCGTCGGAAGTCACGCAGGGAATGATTTCAACCAGGTGCATGTAGCGCGGCGGGTTGAAGAAGTGCACGCCGCAGAAGCGCGGGCGCACCGCGTCCGGGCAGCCTTCGGCCAGCTTGTTGATGGACAGGCCGGAAGTGTTGGTGGCGAAGATGGTGTGCTCGCCCAGATGCGGGGCCACCTTGTGGTACAGGTCCACCTTCCAGTCCATGCGCTCGGCGATGGCCTCGATCACCAGATCGCAGTCTTTCAGCAGATGCAGGTGGTCATCATAGTTAGCCGGCTGGATGTGGGCGACAACGTCGCTGCCCGCCAGCGGAGAGGGTTTCAGCTTCTTCAGACCGTCGATGGCCTTCAGCGCGATGCCGTTCTTGTCGCCTTCCTTGGCCGGCAAGTCAAACAGAATGGTCGGGACTTTGGCGTTCACCAGGTGGGCGGCAATCTGCGCCCCCATCACGCCAGCGCCGAGCACGGCAACCTTGCGTACATTGAATTTGGTTTGAGACATGGTTTCCTCGATTTGTTGAAACACACATGAGACAGGCCCCTCTCAACCTGTCCTGCTTGCTTCCAAGGACGGGCGTTGAATCGTCCTTGCCCAGAATCCGCGCCGACTGTGACAGGCGCGGCGCCGGGTACTGCTTGATAGTAAGGCCGGACTGAATCGCTATTGTTCCGGCCGCACCCGGAGAATGTTTCCTGGCGCTTCCACCCTCGCCGGCACGGATAAAGCGCTCCTACCGGGGGGTGATCTGCGAGCGCAGATAAAATATCAAACACTCGCTTTTATGTGGGATTAGTCTAACCCATTTTGGGCAAAATCAAAGCAGGTTTTGTAAAAAATCTGCACGCAACATCTCAGCAAGCGCAACAACGGCTTCAGCTGTGCCGAAACGACAACAGGGCAAGCGCTGACGCCTGCCCTGTTGCCGATTTCCGAACGGTGTTAACTGCTTAGAAACGATAGTTGTACTGCACGCCGATCAACTGCAGATAGGTCTTGTAGCTACCCTTGACGGTGCCGCCGTTGCCGGTACATGCAGCGCCAGTCGTCGGGCTTACACCAGCCGGGCTGCAAGCGTCGGTGTAGTTGACGTTAGCGTTCTTGAAATCAATGAAGCTGTAGGCCAGATCAATCGAGCTCTGCTTGTTGATCTTGTAGTTGGCGCCGAACGACAGCCACAGACGGTCGCTATCCGGCAGCGCCGGGTGGCGATCGTTGTCGGATTGCAGCGGAGACTGCTCCCAAGCCACGCCGCCGCGCAGCATCCAGGCGTCGTTCAGCTGGTAATTGGAACCGAACGACACGCGCCAGGTGTCCTTCCAGTTCTGATGCAGCACCAGATCGCCCTGAGCCACGCCGTTCACCGTGGATTGCTTGATGTCCAGCTGTTGCAGCTGCGAGTTGCGCACCCAGGTCACATCGCCCATCAGCGCCACCTTCGGGTTCAACTGATGGAAGAAGTTGGCGGAGACGGTTTCGGGAGTGGTCACGTCGACGGAGGCGGAGGCATTCGGATGAGCAAGTTTCGCAGCCACCGCCGCAGGCAGAGTAATACCACCAACGGTTACATTCCCTTGGACATTATTGAATGTCCAAGTAGACGATCCCTGCAAAGACTGCTTGATGCTGGAACGATAAGCCAGACCAAAACGGGTATTCTCATTAAGCTGATACATATAACCTATGTTCCAGCCAAAGCCCCAGTCATTTCCTTCGACGTGAGCCAATCCATCACCACCGACACCGCCGGCCCGCATAACAGCGGCAATTTGCGAGGGATTCGTCAAGGTTACAGTCGCGCCACCCGGTCCAAAGGGACCCGTGATACCACCCGCATTTGCCGCTTTCAAAGCCAGACCGGAAGTTGCATCCGCCATTTGCTCCAGCGTGGCATCCATATATTGAGCGGAAACACCAAAGCCGAAAGAGTGATGATCATCCAGCTTGAATGCGATAGAGGGATTGATGTTCAACGACTGCAGGTTGACGCTCTTCAAGGCGTAACGGCCGGCCCAGTCGAAGCCGTAGTCCAGCTTCGCGCCATACGGCACGAACATGCCGATGCCGGCGGTGATCTTGTCGTTGATCTTGTGCGACAGATAGAAAGTGGGCGCAGCCACGGCCTTGGGCGCGAAAGTACCGCCGTTGCCGCCGCCGGTAGACTGACCCAGGATATTGGTGGAGCCGTTGTCGGTGTACTTGGAGTCCGGCACCACCAGCGTGGCGCCCAGTACCATTTGCGTGCCATCCAGGCGGCTCAAGCCAGCCGGGTTAGTGAAGATGGTGGAAGGATCGTTGGCTTCGGCGCCGTTGGCGTGGGCGGTGCCCTGGCCGGAAACGCTCTGCGAACCAAACTGATAACCCGAGGCAGCAGCCTGTGTAGACGCCAGGCCGAACGCGGTGCCCATGATCATCACGGACAGGCTAAGATGCTTGAGCTTCATGCTTCCCTCTCTAGTCTTGCTTGAGTAGATATTTTTCATTGATCATGACCCATTCATGTCGTGAGTCATGGTCGATGCTACCAGAGAATTAGAGCAATCCAACCAAACCGTGGAGCTATTATTCCAAACGTTCGTTTTACTGCAACATTTCCACAACAATTGATGAAGACCGAAACAATCTTGCCTCAGCCCGCTTCCAGCAGACGCGATTTGCCGTCGCGATCGATGGCGACATAGGTGGCGATCACCTCGGTGATCCGCACGTGCGAGCCATCCATGCGCTGCGCCTCCACTGAGATTTTCAGCGTGATGGACTTCTGGCCGATGCGCAGCCGCTCCACATACAAATCCACCACGTCGCCCAGCAAGATGGCCGCGGAAAACTGGAAAGCGTTGACGGCCACCGTGGTGACCGGGCCGCGCGACAAACGCTCGGCATCCAGGCTGCCCGCCAAGTCGATCTGGCTCATCAGCCAGCCTGCCTGCACTCGCCCATAGGCATTGGTGCTGGTGGGCAAGGCCCTTACCCGCAACACCGGCACCCTGGCTTCTTGCTGTTCCATCACACACTCTCCCGCCTTTATCACTTTGTCGCGTTCGACAAAGCGGCCGCATGAGACGCGGCCGCTTTGCGGAACGCCGGATACATGCGGTATCCGGCGCATGGTACCACGTTGCCTGGCTTAGAAAATCAGGCGCTGCAGCAATTTGTCATCATGCTGTTCCAGCTTCTTGTCAAAGTCGTCCACCATGATCACATCCCGCTTGAGCTTGCGGGCGCGGGTTACCGCATCGAACTCCTCCTGATTGATCAGGCCCGTTTGCAAGGCCTCGGCCAGGCGCTCGCGCGCGGTGATGGTCTTGAACTTGCCGTCACGCGCCAGCTTGCGCAGCTTCTGCTCCACCGGATCGGTGGCCAGAATCGCATTCAGCGCATGGCCCAGCACGCCGACCGGATCAGTCTCTTCCTTAGGCACGTACATGCCGTGAGTCAGGCGGTCGCGGGTGCCGCCCGGCTCCATCAGGGCGCGCGCCACCTTGGTGCCGGTGCGGTCGGACGCTGGCTTCAGCGTCAAACCCCACGGGAAGATGATGCGGCGCAGCACCCAGGCCAGGCCGCGGCTAGGAAGGTTGGCCAGGAAACCGTCCATCGCCACTTGCACATCGTACAAGGCGTTCTCCACCGCCCAGCTCATCACGGCGATGTCTTCCTTCGGCGCGCCGTCGCGCTCGAAACGCTTCAGCGAGGCGGTGGCGATGTACAGGCCGGACAGCATGTCGCCCAGGCGGGCCGACAGCTTCTCGCGGAACTTCAGCGAGCCGCCCAGGCTGAACATGGCCATGTCGGACAACAGCGCGAAGGCGCTGGAGAAACGGGTGACGCGCTTGTAGTACGCCGCGGTGACGCCGCCCTTCGGGCTCTTCGCGAAGCGGCTGCAGGTCAGGCCCAGCCACAGCGAGCGGACGAAGTTGCTGATGACGAAGTTGATATGACCGGTGATCGCCTTGTCGAACTCGGCGCCGTCGTTGGCCATCGCCGCCTTCATTTCACGCAGCACAAAAGGATGGCAGCGGATCGCGCCCTGGCCGTAGATGATCATCGAACGGGTCAGGATGTTGGCGCCTTCCACGGTGATGCCGATCGGGATGGCCTGATAACCGCGCGCCAGATAGTTCCGCGGCCCCAGCACCACGGTCTTGCCGCCGTGCACGTCCATCGCGTCGTTCAGCGTTTTGCGCATGCGCTCGGTGTTGTGGTACTTCAGGATGGCCGACAGCACCGACGGCTTCTCGCCGTTGTCGAGGGCGGTCAAGGCCAAGTCCTGCGCCGCTTCCATCTGATAGGTGTAGCCGCCGATGCGGGCCATCGCCTCGTCCACGCCTTCGAACTTGCCGATGGGCAGGCCGAATTGGTCGCGGATGCGGGCATAGGCGCCGGTGGTGTAGCTGGTCAGCTTGCCGCAGGCGACGGACATGGCCGGCAGCGAGATGCAGCGGCCCACCGACAGGCATTCCACCAGCATGCGCCAGCCTTGGCCTGCGTATTCGCGGCCGCCGATGATCCACTCCAGCGGAATGAACACGTCCTTGCCCCAGGTCGGGCCGTTCATGAAGGCCGAGCCGCCCGGGAAATGGCGACGGCCGATTTCCACGCCGACATGCTCGGTCGGCACCAGCGCGCAGGTGATGCCGATTTCTTCCTTGTCGCCCAGCAGGTGGTCCGGGTCATACATCTTGAAGGCCAGGCCCAGGATGGTGGCGACCGGGGCCAGCGTAATCCAGCGCTTTTCCCAGCTGACGCGCACGCCCAGCACGTCCTCGAAACGCTCGCCGGTGCGCGGATGGGTATAGGAACCGCGGCACACCACGCCAAAGTCCGGGATGGCGCCGGCGTCGGAACCGGCATACGGGCTGGTCAGCGCGAAGCACGGCACTTCCACGCCCTTGGCCAGACGCGGCAGGTAGTAATCCTTCTGCGCTTCCGTGCCGTAGTGCTGCAACAGTTCGCCCGGGCCGAGCGAGTTCGGCACCATCACCGATACCGCAGCGGTGCCGCCGCGAGTGGCGATCTTGGTCACCACCTTGGCATGGGCATAATTGGAGAATTCCAGGCCGCCGTACTTCTTCTTGACGATCATGCCCAGGAAGCCGTGATCCTTGATGAACTGCCACACTTCCGGCGGCAGATCCTTCAGCTCATGGGTGATCTTCCAGTCGTCTATCATCGCGCACAGCTGTTCTGTCGGGCCGTCGATGAACGCCTGCTCTTCAGGCGTCAGCTTCGGGTCCGGAAAAGACAGCAGACGGTTGTAGTCCGGCTTGCCGGAGAACAGGTCGCGATCCCACCATACCGTGCCGGCATTGATGGCCTCCTGCTCGGTCTGCGACATCGCCGGCGTGATTTTCTTGAACACGCCGAACACCGGACCGGTGAACACCGCGCGGCGCAGCGGCACGATGTTCAGCACGGCGGCGACAACGGCGAACACCGCCCAGACGGCGGCATGAACCTCGCAATGGAAAACGAACTGAAGCGCGGCGAGCCAGGCGGCAAGGCCCACGGTCCAAACCAGCACCGGCGCGGCGCAGTAGGCCAGCGCGACGATCAGCGCGACCAGAATTACGGCAGCAATCATTGTGTTTACCCTCGTGTTGACCCCTCGGTCCCGCGCGCCGCCTTGCTGTTGTAATACTTGGCGAACGACGCGGAATCAGCCCTCGATGGGCGCGACCAAACCGGCTATCACAAACGGCACTAGGTATTTGACGATCATGTCCGGGTCCCGGGCGGTAACGATCTGGCTGCGCGTGAAGATTTTCAGCACATCGTTGCCGGCAAAGGCATTGAACATGACGCTAAAGGCGAGATGCATGCGCCAGGCGAGCTGCTCCGGCTCCAGATGGGGCAGCGCGCGCTGGAACGCTTCCGTGTAGCGCTGCACGAACACGCTGTACTGCTGCGAGATGGTCTCGCGCAACAGACGGTGGTTTTCCACCAGCGTGCGCGACAGCAGGCGCACAAACATGGCGCCGCCGCGGGACGGGTCCTTGGACAACACCAGGCACGGCCGAATGAACGACAGCACCAGTTGCTCCAGCGGCAATTCGCCCGGCTTCGCTTCCAGCAGGTCCAGTTCCGCCAGGCAGTCTTCCAGCAACGGCGCCAGCCTGCGCATGAACACGGACTCGAACAACGCATCCTTGGAGCCGAAGTGATAGTTCACCGCGGCCAGATTCACCTCGGCCTGCTGGGTGATCATGCGCAGCGAAGTCGCCTCGAATCCATGCTCCACAAACAGACGTTCGGCAACGTCCAGGATGCGGGTGGCGGTGTCGGGGCGGTTTGCCTCCATGGTCTCCAGTGCCTTTGTTGTATTGTGTGGTTTAGTCTTGCTCATCTCAGCTTTCGAACAAGCGTTTCAAACTTACGTTTTAACTTGATCAATGTCAAGGCATGCAGGGCGCCTTGCGCATTCACCGCTCAGGGCAAACAAAAAACGGCAGTCTTGATTTTAGACTGCCGTTTGAATGAAACACGCGTTAAAAGGGCTTAGTCAAGGCCCAGCGCCAAATCCCGCTGCAAGTCCAACACATTTTCCAGGCCGACGCTAACGCGCAACAGCCCTTCGACAATGCCGGCCTTCTCGCGCGCTTCGGGCGTCACGCGGGCATGCGTCGTGCTGGCGGGGTGGGTGATGGTGCTTTTCACATCGCCCAGATTCGCCGTGCGCGAAATCACGCGCACGCCGTCCACCACCTTCCATGCCGCCTCGCGGCCGCCCTTCACCACAAAGGACACCACCGCCCCGCCGCTCTTCTGCTGGCGGCGCGCCAGCTCATACTGCGGATGGCTCTCCAGGCCGGGGTAATACACGCGCTCGACATTCGGTTGCGCCTCCAGCCAGCGCGCCAGTTCCAGCGCGTTGGCGCTGTGTTTTTCCATGCGCAGATACAGCGTCTCCAGCCCGGACAGCAGCGTCCAGGCATTGAACGGCGACAGCGACGGCCCGGCGGTGCGCACATGCAGATAGATCTGCTCGATCAATTTGTCGTTGCCCACCACCGCCCCGCCCATCACCCGTCCATGGCCGTCGATGAACTTGGTGGCGGAATGCATGACCAGATCCGCTCCCAGCTTCAATGGCTGCTGCAGCGCCGGCGAACAAAAACTGTTGTCCACCACCAGCAGGGCATCATGGGCGTGGGCGATATCGGCGACGGCGGCAACGTCGGCCACTTCCGTCAGCGGATTGGACGGCGTCTCCAGAAACAGCAGCTTGGTGTTCGGCTGGATCGCGGCGCGCCAGGCTTGCAGATCGCGCGCATCGACAAAAGTCGTGGTCACGCCGAACTTGGCCAGCTGGTTGGCAAACAGATTGATGGTGGAGCCGAACAGGCTTTGCGAGGAAACAATGTGATCGCCGGCCTGCAGCAAAGTCATCATGATGGCCTGGATGGCCGCCATGCCGGTGGCGGTGGCGATGGCGCGCTCGCCGCCCTCCATCTGCGCCAGCCTTTGCTGGAAGGCTGAAACAGTGGGGTTGGTGAAGCGGGAATAGGTATAGCCCTCGATCTCGCCGAGGAACATGGCCGCGGCCTGCGCCGCCGACTCATAGGTGAAACTGGAGGTGAGGAACAGCCCCTGGCTGTGCTCGCCGTATTCGCTGATGGTGCGGCCGGCGCGAATAGCCAGCGTTTCCGGATGCAGATTCTCTTGTTGCGGGCCCGACATGCGCGTCTCTCTTTCTCGTCCCGGCTTGGCGCCGGCAATGCTTACCCGCCTATCTTGCCCGAAAACCGCCCGCTTGCTAAATGCCATCGGGCGCTATGGCTGTTCCGCTTAGGAAATTTGGCCGCTCAGGCCGCCATGCCGTTTTCGTCCAGCCGCCGCAAAAACTGCTCCAGCGCGCGCACCGAGGTGTACTGGCCGTCGCCGCAATCATGCAGCAACACCAGCTCGCCCTCGCGCATCGCGCCAAGCAAGGCCTGCCAGCGCGCTGGATTGGCGCCCAGATCCGCCCAGTAAATGTCGCAGAACGTCGGCCAACGCACGCTATCGCCATGCATCCAGGCCACCAGCTCCTCCGTAGGCAGCACGCGACGCAGCCAGTGGTCCGGCAAGAGGGCCGTGCGCGGCCACTGCCGCGGCCACTTGCTTGACAGTAGAAAGCCCTTGGCGGGGGGAATTTTGCATTGCCCGATGGAAACCAGACGTATAGAGGCGTTCATATAACCCTCCTTGTCCGCGAGGCGCCGGCCACACTGGCCGGCCTCCCGTGGGCGGTGATTCCGCGGCCTGGAACGTTCAGGCCGCGGAGAAGCCCGGCCGCAGGGGCCGGGCGGCGCGGCTAGATGGCCGCGCGGAAGATCGCGCAGATTTCTTCGTGGCTGGCCTTGCGCGGATTGGTCAGGCCACAGGCATCCTTCAAGGCGTTGTCGGCCAGGGTCGGAATATCGGCTTCTTTCACGCCCAGCTCTTTCAAGCCGGCCGGGATGCCGACATCGGCGGCAAGACGCTTGATCGCGGCGATGGCGGCTTCGGCGCTGCGGGTCTTCTCGCCCAAGGCCAGGGCCACATCGCCCAGCCGCTCGCCGGCGACGGCCGCGTTAAAGACTTGCACATGCGGCAGCAGCACCGCGTTGCACACGCCGTGCGGCAGATCGTAGAAGCCGCCCAGCTGGTGCGCCATCGCGTGCACATAGCCCAAGGAAGCGTTGTTGAAGGCCATGCCGGCCAGGAACTGCGCGTAAGCCATCTGCTCGCGCGCTTCCATGTCCTTGCCATCCTTCACCGCGCGGCGCAGGAAGCCGGCGATCAGCTCCACCGCCTTCAAGGCGCAGGCGTCGGTGATGGGGGTGGCGATGGTGGACACATAGGCCTCCACAGCGTGGGTCAGCGCGTCCATGCCGGTGGCCGCGGTCAGCGAGGCTGGCATGCCGGCCATGGTTTCCGGGTCGTTGACCGACAGAATCGGCGTGGTGTGCTTGTCGACGATGGCCATCTTGATGTGGCGGGATTCGTCGGTGATGATGCAGAAGCGGGTCATCTCCGACGCCGTGCCGGCGGTGGTGTTGATTGCCACCAGTGGCAGCTGCGGCTTGGCGGACTTGTCCACGCCCTCGTAGTCCTGGATCTTGCCGCCGTTCACCGCCACCAGCGCAATGGCCTTGGCGCAGTCGTGCGGCGAGCCGCCGCCCAGCGACACCACCACGTCGCACTTCTTCTCTTTCAGCAGGGACAGGCCGGCATTGACGTTGGCGCAGCTTGGATTGGGATGCACGCCGTCAAAGATCACCGGCTCGATATCGGCCTCGCCCAGCATCTGGGCAACCTTGCCGGCCAGGCCGGCCTTGACCAAGCCCTGGTCGGTCACGATCAGTGCGCGCCGGAAACCATGGCCGCGCATGGTTTCAACCGCCTGTTGCAGACAGCCGGCGCCCATCAGATTGAGCGAGGGGATGAAGAAAGCGCTTGTGCTCATTGTCCGTCTCCATGAATGGACTCGAAATGTTGAGCACAGTGTGCGCCGCCCTATACGCCCTCGCCTTGCCTCAAATCAATAAACGCCGGCCATGGCGCAGCCATGCGGCATCAACTGGTCAATGTAACAGGCAGGCATGATCCTGCAGCCATTGACTGGCCAGCTCGCCAAAGCCGTCCCACATGATCTGCACGCCCAGACACAGCAGAATGAAGGCAGACAGCCGCAGGAAGACGATGGAGCCGGTCTGCCCCAGGTAGCGCAGCAGCTTGTCGGCGTGGGCGTAGCACAGGTAGACCAGCACGCTGCTGGCCAGCACGGCGGCCGACCCCGCCAGCGGGGCGATGGCGTAGCGGACGATGCCCTTGCCGCTGCCGGTGAGCGTGGCGCCGATGGTGATGGCGACGGAGATCGAGCCAGGCCCCACCGTCAGGGGGAAAGTCAAGGGATAGAAGGCGCGTTGCTTCAGCTCGGCCGTGTTGTCAGAACGCGCAGGTTCGCTGGATGTCTGGCTGGATTCCGCCGGCGTGTCGTTCAGCATGCGCCAGGCGGCAAAAGTGATCAGCAGGCCGCCGGACATCTGCACCACCGGCAGCGAGACCCCGAAGAACGACAGCACATAACCGCCGACATACATGCTGCCCACCAGCAGCAAGGCGCAATACAAGGCGATCCGCCGCGCCAGGTAGCGGCGCTGTTGCGGCGTATTGCGCGCCGTCATCGAGATGAAAATGGGCACCAGGCCCGGCGGATTCATGATGGGCAGCAGCGCGGCCATCACGAAAAGAAACTTGGTCATGAAGATGGACAGCAACTGCATCGGGGCCGGCTCCGCAAAATATTTCAAATGATATCGAGATTGCGGATGAAACCATAAAAAAAGCCCGCTTGCCAGCGGGCTTCGTCAAATCTTCGCCAGCGTTCCTCAGGCTTGCGCGGAGGCCAGTTTGCCGCCCTTGCCTTCGTCGCGCTGCTCCAGCGCCTTGCGGTGCGCCTCGGCCAGCTCGATCTCCTCCAGCGGCACCAGGCGGGTGCGATGCTTGGAACGGTAGCCCCACCACAAAGCCAGGAACAAGGGAATGCCCAGATAGGTGGCGATCACGCCGTTCCAATCCACCTTGGCCGCGGTGAAGGCGGTGTAGTTCTGGCCCAGCATGATCAGCAGGCACAAGGCGAAGGCGAACATCGGGCCCAGCGGGAACCACTTGGCTTTATACGGCAGGTCGTCCAGGCTGTAGCCCTGCTTCACATAGGCGCGACGGAAGCGGTAGTGGCTGATCGCGACGCCCAGCCAGGCGATGAAGCCCGTCATGCCGGACGAGTTCAGCAGCCACATATACACCGCATTGCTCTCGAACAAAGAGGTCAGGAAGCACAGGCAGGCCACCAGGGTGGTGGCATACAGCGCGTTGCGCGGCACGCCGTTGTCGGACAGCTTGCCGAACAGCTTGGGCGCCATGCCGTTCTTGGCCATCGCGTACAGCATGCGGGTGGAGGCGTACATGCCGGAGTTGCCGGCCGACAGGATGGCGGACAGGATCACCGCGTTCATCAGGCTGGCGGCGAAGGCTAGGCCGGCGCGATTGAACACCAGGGTGAACGGGCTGGCGCCGACGTCCTTCATGTCGTTCTTCAGCAGCGACGGGTCGTTGTGCGGCAGGATCAGGCCGATGATCAGGATGGACAGCATGTAGAACATCAGGATGCGCCAGAAAATCTGGCGCACGGCGCGCGGAATGGTGCGGCCCGGATTGGCCGACTCGCCGGCGGCCACGCCGATCAGCTCGGTGCCCTGAAACGAGAAGCCCACCACCATGGCCACGCCGACAAAGGCGGCCAAACCGCCGATAAAGGCGCCGTCGCCCTGCGTCATCACGGCCAGACCCGGCGCGATGCGGTGCGGATCGGGTTCGGTCATGATGCCCAGAATCATCAAAAAGCCGATGACGATAAAGGCGATGATGGTGGCCACTTTCAGCATGGAGCACCAGAACTCGGCCTCGCCGAAACCCTTCACCGAGAAGTAGTTCAGCACGAAGATGATGACCAGGAAGCCGCCGCTCCACAGCACGCCCGGCACGCCAGGAAACCAGTAATTCATGATGATGGCGGCCGCGGCCAGCTCCACCGCGATGGTGATGGCCCAGTTGTACCAGTAGTTCCACCCCTGAGCGAAACCGAAGGCCGGATCGACGAAGCGCGAGCCGTAAACCTGGAACGAGCCGGACACCGGCATGAAGGCGGCCATTTCCCCCAGACTGGTCATCAGGAAGTACACCATCAGGCCCACCAGCGCATAGGCCAGCAGCGCGCCGCCGGCGCCTGCGCCCGAAATGGTGGCGCCGGAGGCCAGGAACAGGCCGGTGCCGATGGAGCCGCCGATGGCGATCATCGACAGGTGACGCGCCTGCAGCGAACGGCGCAGCTCCTGGGCATCTTGTTTCTTGTCCATATCCAACTCTCTCTGCGTATTTCTCGCCGCGCGGCTCGCGCCGGACGGCCCCTGATCTTAAGGGTCGACTAATAAAGCGGCAAAGAATGACATCGATCGCGGGCATTGACTAGCCTGAATCCGCCATTTCCAGCAAAAAACGAAAATGTCATGTTCGAAAGAGAAATATCGACTCGCCCACACCGCCCGACAGGCAAGAAAAAGCCGGGCTCAGCCCGGCTGCATTGCCTTATCGCGCAAAGTGTTGCATTACAGCTCAATCCGGGCGCCCAACTCCACCACCCGGTTTGGCGGCAAACCGAAATACAGCGTGGCGCTGCGCTCGTTCTGCCGGAGAAAACCAAACACGCCGATCAGCCAGCGCTTGAAACCGCTGCTGCCCATGGCGGGAACCAGCGTCTGCCGCCCAAGATAATAAGTGGTGCAGAGCGGCTCCAGCTCCGGCAGATTCAGCAAGGCGGACGCATGGGCCATCACCTCGGGCACATCGGGTTCTTCCATATAGCCATAGCGCGCCACCACGCGCGCCACGCCCTCGCCCAGCCGCTGCACCGCCACGCGCTCGCCTTTCACCCGCGGCACGTCCTGCATCTGCAGGGTCAGCAGCAATACGGTCTCGTGCAATACCTGGTTGTGCTTCAGATGATGCAGCATCACCAGCGGCGTGCCGTCCGCGCTCTCGGACAGAAACACTCCGACGCCCGGAATGCGCGCCACCGGATTCATTTGCAAACTGGACAGCAAGGCCTCGATAGGCAGCTGTCTGTCCTGCCCTTCCTTCACCTGCAGACGGCGGCCGCCAAACCAGCAGCCCATCAGCATGAACATGAACAGGCCCAATGTCAGCGGCAGCCAGCCGCCATCCATGAACTTCAGCGCGTTGGCCAGCACGAAGGCCAGATCGACCGCGAACAGGCTGCCCGCCACCACGATCACCGCCCACCACGGCCAATGCCAACGGTTGCGCGCCAACACGGCAAACAAGATGGTGGTGATGGCCATGGTGGTGGATACGGCCAGACCGAAGGCGGCGGCGAGCTTGTCCGACTGGCGGAAACCCAGCACCACCGCCACGGTGGCCAGCATCAGCAGCCAGTTCAGCAGCGGCAGATAAATCTGGCCCTTGTGGCTGCGCGAGGTATGCAGCACCAGCACCCGCGGGAAGAAACCGAGCTGCACGGATTGATGGGTGAGGGAGAATACCGCCGTGATCAGCGCCTGCGACGCGACGATGGTGGCCAAGGTCGCCAGCGCCACCATCGGATACAGGCCCCACTCCGGCACCATCGAATAGAACGGCCGGCCAGACAGATGGGGATGGGCCAGCAGCAGCGCGCCCTGCCCCAGATAGCTCAGCAGCAGCGAAGGCAGCGCCAGGCCATACCAGGCCAGGCGGATAGGCCGCGCGCCGAAATGTCCCATGTCGGCGTACAGCGCCTCGGCGCCTGTCAGGCACAACACCACCGCGCCGAGCGAAACAAAGCCGGCAAAGCCGTTGCGCTGAAAATAGCTGATGCCGTGCAAGGGGTTGATCGCTTGCAGAATGGTGGGGTTCTGCCACAACTGGGCGATGCCGAGCGCCGCGATCGCCACGAACCAGGCGGCCAGGATGGGGCCGAACACCACGCCCACCCGGCCGGAGCCAAATGGCTGCACCATGAACAGCAGCACCAGAATCACTACCGTAGCCGGCACCACATAGGCCGCCAGCGCGGGTGTGGCCACCTGCAAGCCTTCCATCGCGCTCAGCACGGAAACTGCCGGCGTAATCACGCCGTCGCCATACAACATGGCTGCGCCGGCCAAGCCGAGCAATACCCAGAAGCAAGTGGAGCGGCCGGCCGTCTCGGCCTTGTCGCCGGCGATTTGCGCCAACAGCGCCAGAATGCCGCCTTCTCCCTTGTTGTCGGCCCGCATCAGCACCAGCACGTACTTGATGCTGACCATCAGAATCAGCGACCACAAGAACAGCGACACCACGCCCACCACATTGTCCGGCGTCGGCCGCACGCCGTGATCGCCGTTGAACGCCTCCTGCAAGGCGTAAAGCGGGCTGGTGCCCAAGTCGCCATACACCACGCCCAGCGCCGCCAGCGCCAGCATCGCCACCGGCGGCTGCCGTTTTCGATCGGAAGCCGCGATGGCCCCGTTGCGCACACCTGCCTGCATCGTCATCTCCTTGTCGCTCATGCCTCCCTGCCGTGCCGCGGGCACGGTGGAAAGCGCATGCTAGACCGTGGCGGATAAATTTCGCGTAAACATTTCATTCCATACGCAAACAATCGGTAAAAATCACAATCCAGCCGTCACAGGACGGCCCCGCGCGCAAACCCATGACTCAAAAGCGTTTCCCGGCCCTACTTGAGGCATGCCTCCGCAATAAGAAAGCAAACAATCGCTTTAATTTAACAAATTCAAACACAAAGCGCGCCCGCGCTCAAACCACGCTCATATTATGCAGGCACGATCTAGCACGGTTTTTATTGGCATAGTCTGCCGCTTTATGCGCCAGTTATGCAGCAAAACGCATGAAAAACTGTCATGCTATGCACGATCAATAACAAATGATACGCCATTCCGGAGCACCTGCATGTCAAGCCCCACGCCCGTCAAATCCCGCCGCCTGCCGCTCATCATCGCCGTCATCGCCGTCCTGGGCGGCGGCTGGTGGTGGCACCAACATAGCCAGAACGCCAAGGAAGCGGCAGCCAGGAACAAGGGGGCGGCGCCGGTGGCCGTGGGCGTGGCCGAAGTCAGAACCATGGATGCTCCGCTGCGCCTGAACGCGCTGGGCACAGTCAACTCCACCTATACCGTGACCGTGCGCAGCCGCGTCGACGGCCAGCTCGACAAGGTGCACTTCACCGAAGGCCAGATGGTCAAGCAAGGGCAGTTGCTGGCCGAACTCGATTCCCGTCCCTACCAGGCCACGCTGACCCAGGCGGAAGGCCAGCTGCAACGCGACCAGGCCCTGCTGGCCAACGCCAGGATAGACCTCGCGCGCTACCAGCAGCTGTCGGGACAGAATTCCATTTCCAAACAGCAGGTCGATACCCAACAGGCCCTGGTGCATCAATACGAGGGCACGGTCAAAGTGGACCAAGGCGCCGTAGCCGCGGCCAAGCTGAATGTCGACTACGCCCGCATTACCGCGCCGGTCAGCGGCCGCGTCGGCCTGCGCCAGGTGGACCCGGGCAATATCGTCCACGCCAGCGACGCCAACGGCCTGGTCACCATCACTCAGACCCAGCCCATCAACGTGGTGTTCGCCATTCCGGAAGTCAGCCTGACCTCGGTGCTGCAAGCCGCCAGGGACAACAAGACGCTGAAGGTGGAGGCCTGGGACCGCGACAACAAGCACAAGCTGGCCGACGGCACGCTGCTGGCGCTGGACAACCAGCTGAACACCGGCACCGGCACCATCAATATCAAGGCCAAATTCGCCAATGAACAGCAAGAGCTGTTCCCTAACCAATTCGTCAACGTCAATCTGGAACTGGGCGTGCGCAAAAACGCCATCGTGGTGCCGACGGTAGCGGTGCAATTGGGCAAAGTAGGCAATTACGTTTACACCGTGGGCGACGATTCCACCGTCAGCCTGGCCAAGGTCAAGACCGGCCCGGCCTCCGGCGACAACACCATCATCGAGGACGGTTTGAAGCCGGGTCAGCGCGTGGTCATAGACGGCGTAGACAAACTGCGCGACGGCGCCCAGGTCAAGGTTGTGGATCGCGCCGCGCAAGCGCGCGAAGCCGCCTCTGCCGCCGCAAGCGCGGGCAAGGGGCATAAAAAACACGGCGCGGGTGCTTGGGGCAAGCATCACGCCTCTGCGGCCAACTAAGCGGCAGGAGCTGACATGAATCCGTCCCGTCCGTTTATTCTGCGGCCGGTGGCCACCACCTTGCTGATGGTGGCCATCCTGCTGACCGGCCTGGTGTCCTGGCGCATGCTGCCGGTTTCGGCGCTGCCCGAGGTCGACTACCCCACCATCCAGGTGGTGACGCTGTATCCCGGCGCCAGCCCCGACGTGATGACCTCGTCGGTCACCGCGCCGCTGGAGCGCCAGTTCGGCCAGATGCCGGGCCTGTCCCAAATGTCTTCTTCCAGCTCCAGCGGCGCCTCGGTCATCACGCTGCAATTCAGCCTGGACCTGACGCTGGATGTCGCCGAACAGGAGGTCCAAGCGGCCATCAACGCCGCCAGCAACCTGCTGCCGTCGGACTTGCCCAGTCCGCCCATCTATAACAAGGTCAACCCAGCCGATACCCCCATCCTGACCATCGCCGTCAGCTCGCCCACCCTGCCGCTGACCAAGCTGGAAGACCTGGTGGACACGCGGTTGGCGCAAAAACTGTCGCAGGTGCCCGGCGTCGGCCTGGTCAGCATCAGCGGCGGCCAGCGGCCGGCCGTGCGCATACAGAGCAATCCCAAGGCGCTGGCGGCGCGCGGCCTGACCTTGGAGGACATCCGCACCGCCATCGGCAGCGCCAACGTCAACCAGGCCAAAGGCAGCTTTGACGGCCCGCTGCAGGCATCCACCGTGGACGGCAACGACCAGCTGCAGTCAGCCGAGGAATACAGAAACGTCATTGTCGCCTACCAGAATGGCGCGCCCGTGTTCATCAAGGATGTGGCCAAGGTGGTGGATTCGGCGGAAAACGTGCGCCTGGCCGCCTGGTCCGGCACCACGCCGTCCATCATCCTCAACGTGCAGCGCCAACCCGGCGCCAACGTGATCCAGGTGACGGACCGCATCAAAGCCCTGCTGCCGCAGTTGCAAGGCACGCTGCCCGGCGCCGTGGACGTCCACGTGCTGAGCGACCGCACGGTGACCATCCGCGCTTCGGTGGAGGACGTGGAGTTCGAGCTGATGCTGGCCATCGCGCTGGTGGTGATGGTGATCTTCGTCTTCCTGCGCAACATTCCCGCCACCATCATCCCCGCCGTGGCGGTGCCGCTGTCACTGGTGGGCACCTTCGGCGTGATGTATTTGACTGGCTTCTCCATCAACAATCTGACGCTGATGGCGCTGACCATCGCCACCGGCTTCGTGGTCGACGACGCCATCGTGATGATCGAAAACATCGCCCGCTACATCGAAGAAGGCGAAAAGCCGATGGCGGCGGCGTTGAAAGGCTCCAAGCAGATCGGCTTCACCATCATCTCGCTGACCATTTCGCTGATCGCGGTGCTGATTCCCTTGCTGTTCATGGGCGACGTGGTGGGCAGGCTGTTCCGCGAATTCGCCATCACCCTGGCAGTGTCCATCCTGATTTCCGCTTTCATCTCGCTGACGCTGACCCCGATGATGTGCGCGCGGCTGCTCAAGCACGTGCCGGAAGAGAAGCAAGGCCGCTTCTACCATGCCAGCGGGCAGTTCTTCGACCGCATCATCGCCCGTTACGGCGTGGCGCTGAACTGGGTGCTGGACCGGCAGAAAACCACGCTGCTGGTGGCAGTCGGCACCCTGGCGCTGACTGCAGCGCTTTACGTGGCCGTGCCCAAGGGCTTCTTCCCGCTGCAGGACACCAGCGCCATCCAGGGCATCAGCGAGGCCTCGCAGTCCATCTCCTTCGGTGCCATGGCCGATCGTCAGGAGGCGCTTGCCGACGCGCTGCTGAAAGACCCGGCGGTGGACAGCCTGTCGTCGTTCATCGGCGTGGACGGCACCAATACCACGCTGAACAGCGGCCGCCTGCTGATCAACCTGAAACCCAAAGACCAGCGCGACAATATCCGCACCGTGTTGGCGCGCCTGCAACAGCGCGCCGCCGACGTGCCCGGCATGTCTCTGTATCTGCAGCCGGTGCAGGACCTGACCATAGACGCCCGCGTCAGCCGCACCCAGTACCAGTTCACGCTGCAGGCCACCAGCCAGGACGACTTGTCCACCTGGGTGCCCAAGCTGGTGCGCCGGCTGCAGCAGGAACCGGCATTGGCCGATGTGGCCAGCGACCTGCAGGACAAGGGACTGCAGGCCTACGTCAACATCAACCGCGACGTAGCCTCCCGGCTCGGCGTCACCACCGCCGCGATCGACAACGCGCTGTATGACGCCTTTGGCCAACGGCTGATCTCCACCATCTTCACCCAGACCAACCAATACCGCGTGGTGCTGGAGGTGGACCCCGCGCATCAACGCGACCTGCTGTCGCTGAAGGGGATCTATGTGCCCACCACCAGCGGCGGACCGGTGCCGCTGGACACCGTGGCCACCATAGAGGAGCGCCCCACTTCGCTGGCGATCAACCATCTGGGCCAGTTTCCGACCGCCACCATCTCCTTCAATTTGAAGCCGGGCGCGTCGCTGGGCGAGGCGGTGGACGGCATCCGCAAGGCCGAGTCCGAGCTGGGCCTGCCGGCCAGCATGGACACCAAGTTCCAGGGCGCGGCCATGGCGTTCCAGGCCTCGCTGTCCAACACGCTGTGGCTGATCCTGGCCGCTATCGTCACCATGTACATCGTGCTGGGCGTGCTGTACGAAAGCTATATCCATCCGATCACGATTCTCTCCACCCTGCCGTCCGCCGGCATCGGCGCGCTGCTGGCGCTGATGGTCACCGGCACCGACCTGTCGGTGATCGCCATCATCGGCATCATCCTGCTGATCGGCATCGTCAAGAAAAACGCGATCATGATGATCGACTTCGCGCTGGAGGCCGAGCGCGAACAAGGCATGAGCCCGCGCGAGGCCATCTACCAGGCCTGCCTGCTGCGTTTCCGTCCGATTCTGATGACCACCATGTCGGCGCTGCTGGGCGCGCTGCCGCTGATGGTCGGCGGCGGCATGGGTTCCGAACTGCGCGAGCCGCTGGGCATCACCATGGTGGGCGGCCTGATGGTCAGCCAGGTGCTGACGCTGTTCACCACCCCGGTGATCTATCTGGCCTTCGACCGCCTGGCGCGCCGCTTTGGCCGCCAAGCCAAGCCGGAACTGAGCGAAGAGGCTGAAGCATGATCCCGTCGGCGCCCTTCATCCGCCGCCCGGCGGCCACCACGCTGCTGACGCTGGCCATCCTGCTGGCCGGCCTGATCGCCTTCAAGCTGCTGCCGGTGTCGCCGTTGCCGCAGGTGGACTTCCCCACCATCTCGGTATCGGCCAAGCTGCCCGGCGCCAGTCCAGAGACCATGGCCGCCACGGTGGCCACGCCGCTGGAACGCGCCCTGGGCCGCATCGCCGGCATCACCGAGATGACGTCCACCAGCTCGCTCGGCTCCACCAACATCACGCTGCAGTTCGATCTGGACCGCGACATCAACGGCGCGGCGCGCGACGTGCAGGCGGCCATCAACGCCGCCCGCTCGCTATTGCCCACCGGCATGCCGTCCAATCCCACCTATCGCAAGGTGAACCCGGCCGACGCGCCCATCATGATCATGGCGCTGACCTCGGACAGCATGACCCGCGGCCAGATGTACGACGCCGCCGACTCCATCCTGGGGCAGAAGCTGGCCCAGGTGGACGGCATCGGCAACGTCATCATCGGCGGCGGCGCGCAGCCGGCGGTGCGGGTGGAAATGAACCCGGCCCAGCTGAACCACTACGGCATCGGCATGGAAACGGTGCGCGCCGCCATCACCAGCACCAACGCCAACCGGCCCAAGGGCTTTCTGGAAAACGAAGACCGCCACTGGCAGGTTCAGGCCAACGACCAGGCCAGCAAGGCCAGCGACTACCTGCCGCTGATCGTCAGCTACAAAAACGGCAGCGCGGTGCGCATCTCGGACGTGGCCGAAGTGCACGACTCCGTGGTCGACCTGCGCAACGCCGGCATGCTGGGCAAGCAGCCGGCGGTGATGCTGATCCTGTTCCGCCAGCCTGGCGCCAACATCATCGAAACCGTCGATCGGGTGAAGGCGCTGTTGCCGCAGCTGCAGGCGTCGATTTCGCCGGCGATCAAGATCAATCAGGTGATGGACCGCACGCCGACCATCCGCGCCTCCCTGTCCGAAGTGGAGCGCTCGCTGGTGATTTCCATCGGCCTGGTCATCATGGTGGTGTTCCTGTTCCTGCGAAGCGGCCGCGCCACCGCCATTCCGGCCATCACCGTGCCGGTGTCGCTGGTAGGCACTTTCGCCGTGATGTATCTGGCCGGCTTCTCCTTGAACAACCTCAGCCTGATGGCGCTGACCATCGCCACCGGATTCGTGGTCGATGACACCATCGTGGTGCTGGAGAACATCTCGCGCCATATCGAAAACGGCATGAAACCGTTCCAGGCCGCGCTGCAGGGCGCACGCGAGGTGGGCTTCACCGTGCTGTCGATGAGCATCTCGCTGATCGCGGTGTTCATCCCCATCCTGCTGATGGGCGGCATCATCGGCCGCCTGTTCCGCGAGTTCGCTGTCACCCTGTCCGTCGCCATCCTGGTTTCGCTGGTGGTCTCGCTGACCACCACGCCCATGCTGTGCGCGCGCTGGCTGAAGGCCCATGACGCGCATAAAGCGCCGGGCAAATTGTTCCGATGGAGCGAACGCGCGTTCGACGCGATGCTAGACGGCTACCGCCGCTCGCTCAGCTGGGCCTTGCGCCACAGCCGCCTGATGATGGTGATGCTGGGCGCCACCATCGCGTTAAACGTGTTCCTGTACACCGTCATCGCCAAAGGCTTTTTCCCGCAGCAGGATACCGGCCGCCTCACCGGCATGATACGCGCCGACCAGAGCATCTCGTTCCAGGCCATGCAGCACAAACTGCAGCGCTTCATCGACGTGGTGGGCGCCGATCCGGCGGTGGACAAGGTGGTGGGCTTCACCGGCGGCGGGCAGCGCAACGGCGCCAATATGTTCGTCAGCCTCAAACCGCTTACGGAACGCAAGGAAAGCGCCGATCAGGTCATCGCCAGGCTGCGCAAGAAGCTATCCAACGAGCCCGGCGCCCAGCTGTTTTTGCAGTCGGTGCAGGATATCCGCATCGGCGGCCGCTCCAGCAATGCGCAATACCAGTACACCTTGCAAGGCGACGACCTCGCCGAGCTGCGCGAGTGGACGCCCAAGGTGCAACAGGCCATGAGCAAGATTTCCTTCCTGGCGGATCTGAACAACGATCAGGAAGTGAAGGGCCTGCAAACCTCGCTGACCTTCAATCGCGCGGCGATGGCGCGGCTGGGCCTGACCCAGGCGCAAGTGGATTCGGTCTTGAACGACGCCTTCGGCCAACGCCAGGTCTCCACCATCTACAACGCCTTGAACCAATACCATGTGGTGCTGGAGGTGGCGCCGCAATACTGGCAGAGTCCGGAAGGCCTGCGCGACATCTATCTGCAAACGCCGGGCGGCCAGCCGACGCCGCTGTCGGCCATCGCCAGCTGGAAACCGACCAATACCTCGCTGTCGGTCAACCACCAGAGCCAGTTTGCCGCCACCACCATCTCCTTCAACCTGCCGCCGGGCAAGTCGCTGTCCGATGCCACGCAGGCGATCGATGCCGCCATCGCCGACATTGGCTTGCCCAGCAGCATTCGGGCCAGCTTCCAGGGCACGGCCAAGTCCTTCCAGGCCTCGCTGGACAGCCAGCCCTATTTGATCCTGGCGGCGCTGGTGGCGGTGTATATCGTGCTGGGCATGCTGTACGAGAGCGTGGTGCATCCGATCACCATTCTCTCCACCCTGCCCTCGGCCGGCGTGGGCGCGCTCTTGGCGCTGATGGCCACCGGCGGCGAGTTCAACATCATCGCGCTGATCGGCATCCTGCTGTTGATAGGGATTGTGAAGAAGAACGCGATCATGATGATCGACTTCGCGCTGACCGCCGAGCGCGAACAGAAGCTGACGCCGGAAGACGCCATCCTGCAGGCCTGCCTGCTGCGCTTCCGCCCCATCATGATGACCACCATGGCCGCGCTGTTCGGCGCCTTGCCGCTGGCGCTGGGCCGCGGCGACGGCGCGGAGCTGCGCACGCCGCTGGGCATCTCCATTGTCGGGGGCTTGCTGCTGAGCCAGCTGCTAACGCTGTACACCACGCCGATTGTCTACCTGTATCTGGACCGCTTCCGCCTATGGTGCCTGAAGTGGCGCGGCAGCCATGGCCACGCGCTGGCCGATGGCAAAGAGGAATGATTGCGATGCATAAAACAACAACACCATTGAAATCCGGCCTGATCGCCGCCGTGGCCGCCCTGGCGCTGGCCGGCTGCGCCGTCGGCCCGGACTATGTCAAACCGAAACTGGACATCCCAGCCAGCTTCAAGGAAGACGGCCGCTGGAAAACCGCGGAGCCGCAGGACGCCATGCCGCGTGGCGACTGGTGGGCCGTATTCCAGGACGCCACGCTGAGCCAGCTGATGGACACGCTGAGCCGGCAAAGCCCGACCATCGCCCAGGCCGAAGCGCAATACCGCGAGGCGCAGGCCGCGCTGCGGCAGGCCCAAGCCGGGCTGTTCCCCTCGCTGTCGGCCAACGCCTCAAAAAGCCATGGCGGGGCCACGCCCGGCGCCGGCGCGACAAGCGGGTACAATCTGGGGCTGTCCGCCAGCTGGGAAGTAGACCTGTGGGGCGCCGTGCGCCGCGAAGTGGAGGCCGGCAAGGCCAAGCAGCAGGCATCGGAGGCGCAATTGGCGGCCATCCGCCTGAGCAGCCAAACCCAGTTGGCCACCGCTTATTTGCAGCTGGTGGTAACCGACATGCAGCTGGCCAATCTGCGCCAGAGCGAAAAACTGCTGGCTGATACCCTGCAGCTGACGCGGAACCAGTACGCGGCCGGCATCGTCGGCGACGACGTCGTGGCCTCGGCCGAAAGCCAGTGGAAAACCGCTCAGGCCGCAGTGGTGGACAAGCGGCTGACGCGCGCCCAGCTGGAGCACGCCATTGCGGCGCAGTTGGGCCAGGCGCCGGCCAGCTTCGCGCTGCCGCCGGCCAGCCAGCCGCCGCATTTGCCGCAGATTCCAGCCGGCCTGCCCTCGACGCTGCTGGAGCGCCGCCCCGACGTCGCCGCCGCCGAACGCAATATGGCCGCCGCCAACGCGCAGATCGGCATCGCCAAAGCCGCCTTCTTCCCGACGCTGACGCTGGGCGCCAGCGGTGGCTACCGCGGCTCCACTTTTGCCGATTGGGTGACGCTGCCCAACCGCATCTGGTCAGTCGGCCCGTCGCTGGCGCTGACGTTGTTCGACGCCGGCCTGCGCAGCGCGCAGACTGACCAAGCCATAGCCGGCTACGATGCCAGCGTGGCCAGCTACCGCCAAACCGTGCTGGCGGCGCTGCAAGGCGTGGAAGACAATCTATCGGCGCAGAGCCTGCTTAAGGAAGAAGCCGACATGCAGCGCGCGGCGGTCGCCGCGGCCAAGCGGGCGGAAACCATCGCTCAGAACCAGTACCAGGCCGGCACGGTGGCGTATCTGAATGTGCTGTCGGCGCAAAATGCCCGCATCGCCGCCGAGAACAATCTGTGGACCGTGATCAACCGCCAGTACACCGGCAGCGTCGCGCTGATCGCCGCGCTGGGCGGCCACTGGTAATCGCGCGCCTTCCAGCAAAAAACCGGGCCCAGGCCCGGTTTTTTGCTGCCCGCCGCGGGAAAGCCCGCTACTGCGACAGCCCGCGCTTGACGGCCGACCAGAACTTGGCATCGTCCATGCCCAGCGCGTAAAGCGAGGTGCCGCCCAGGCCGTAGGCATTGACCAGGCTGGCCTTCAGCGCCACGCTGCGGGCGTTTTCGGTCCATACCGTATGCAGGCTTCCGTCCGCAGCGCCATAGCGAAAGGTCCAGGAGTTGGTGCCTGCGTCGTAGCTCGGTTGGGCGCCGTAACGGTCGATCAGCGCCTGCGTGTCCTTCCAGTGCAGCATGCCGCCCACGCCCTCGCGTTGCCAGTCATAGCCATAGGCCGGGATGCCGTTCAGAATCTTGCCCGCCGGCACCAGCGATACGGCGTAGTCCAGATCGTTTTCCATCCAATCCGAACCGGCGACCGGCCCAGGGCTCCAGTCGGGAATCCGCTCGTCGTAGGTCATGATCTGCAGATAATCCGCTCCGGCCCCCAGCGCCTGCAGATCGTAGCCGTAATTGGCAGGATGGTCGTAATCGGCGCCGGAAAAGGCCGGCACGCTGACGATCAGCTTCAGCCCCTTGGCATGCAGCGCCCTAGCCAGGGTCTGCACAAAATTGCCGAAGTTGTAACGGTCGCCCTGCGCCACGTTCTCGAAATCGACATTGATGCCGGCAAAGCCGTTCTGCTGCGCGAACTTCACCAGATTGGCCACCGCCGGCTGCAAAGCCGAGGTGGATACCGCGTGCGCGATGCCGGCGCTCCAGTTGCCCTTGCCGTCCACATTGGACACACAGCCATAGGCCGCGATCTTCTTGCCGCGCAGGAAGGCAATGGCATCATCCGGCGCATCGTCGCCATTGCCCTTCACCACGCCCTGGGCCGTGATGTTGTAGAAGTCTATGGCGGCCGCGTTGAAATTAGCGGAATACTTGCTTAGCGCGGCGTAATTGCCGGGATAGCCAGAGTAGTAAGCCAGAACCATGGGCGCGGCCTGGACGGCTGCGCCCATCAGGCTGCAGATCAGCGCGGCGGCGATGCGTTTTTTCATTTATCTTGTCCCTGTGTTTGGCCAGCAAGCAGCCTCGGCTCCAAATCCAAACCGGTTTAAAATCGGCCGGCCAAT
Organism: Chromobacterium sp. ASV23; assembly: GCF_016428945.1. Taxonomy (NCBI): domain Bacteria; kingdom Pseudomonadati; phylum Pseudomonadota; class Betaproteobacteria; order Neisseriales; family Chromobacteriaceae; genus Chromobacterium; species Chromobacterium sp. ASV23. Next base: position 7,572 of record NZ_JAELTR010000030.1, on the reverse strand, counting down.
ATTAAACCCGCACCCGACAAAACAAATTACAAACTCATGACCTCCGCACGGTAATAATGCTAAGCCCGCGGCGGAATCGCCAGCCCGCGCGCCACTGCCGGCCGCGCAACAAAGGCCGCCAAAACGCGTTGCAGATTCGGGCAGTCGGCAAAGCCCACCAGTTCGCCCGCGCCATAGTAGTCGACCAGATTGCGCACCCACGGCCAGATGGCGATGTCGGCGATGGTGTATTCATCGCCCATCATCCATTGGCGCCCGGCCATCCTCCCCTCCAGCACGCCCAGCAGGCGGCGCGACTCGGCGACATAGCGATCGCGCGGCCGCTTGTCCTCGTAATCCTTGCCGGCGAACTTATGGAAGAAGCCCAATTGGCCGAACATCGGCCCGATGCCGCCCATCTGGAACATCAGCCACTGCAGGGTTTCATAGCGGCGGGCGGGGTCAGCCGGCAGCAGCTTGCCGGTCTTTTCCGCCAGATAGATCAGAATGGCGCCGGACTCGAACAGCGCCAGCGGTTTGCCGCCGGGGCCGTTTGGATCGAGGATGGCCGGAATCTTGTTGTTCGGGTTCAACGACAAAAATTCCGGCGATAGCTGCTCGTTGCGCTCGAAGCTGACGGCATGCGCCTCATAGGGCAGCCCGGTTTCCTCCAGCATGATGGACACCTTGACGCCGTTAGGCGTGGGCAGAGAATACAGCTGCAAGCGGTCCGGGTATTGGGCCGGCCATTTGCCGGTGATCGGAAAGGCGGACAGGTCTGCCATGGGCGAACTTTCTTTTGGGGTGGTCAAACCGACACTATACGCGTACGGCATGTTCGCGTCGCCGCCGCTTGCGCGGGATGGCCCGCGCCGCGCCGTGGGTATATCATGTCGTTTTGCTCAATCCGGCCGCGCCCCTCGCGCGGCCGCGCACGAACACAGGAAGACTCCCTTGATCAACGTTACCCTTTCCCCGTCCGTCACCGTCGGCAACGCAGCCCCGTTCACGCTGTTCGGCGGCGTCAATGTGCTGGAATCACGCGATCTGGCGCTGCGCGCCGCCGAGGAATACGTTCGCGTCACCCAGAAGCTGGGCATTCCCTACGTGTTCAAGGGCAGCTTCGACAAGGCCAACCGCTCGTCCATCCATTCCTACCGCGGGCCGGGCCTGGAAGAAGGCATGAAGATCCTGCAGGCGGTGAAGGATGCCTTCGGCGTGCCGGTGATCACCGACGTGCACGAGCCGTGGCAAGCCGCCCCGGTGGCGGAAGTGGCGGACGTAGTCCAGCTGCCGGCCTTCCTGGCCCGCCAGACCGACCTGGTGGTGGCGCTGGCCAAGACCGGCCGCGCCGTCAACATCAAAAAGCCGCAGTTCATGAGCCCGGCGCAGATCCAGAACGTGGTGGAAAAGTTCGTCGAAGCCGGCAACGAGCAGCTGATCCTGTGCGACCGCGGCACCTGCCTCGGTTACGACAATCTGGTGGTGGACATGCTGGGTTTCGGCGTGATGAAGAAGGTATCCGGCAACCGCCCGGTGATTTTCGACGTGACCCACGCGCTGCAACAGCGCGAATCCGGCGCCGCCGCTTCCGGCGGCCGCCGCGCCCAAGTGGCGGAGCTCGCCCGCGCCGGCATGGCGGTGGGTTTGGCCGGCCTGTTCCTGGAAGCCCACCCGAACCCGGCCGAGGCCAAGTGCGACGGCCCCAGCGCCCTGCCCCTGGCGCTGCTGGAGCCGTTCCTGGCGGAAATCAAGGCCATCGACGACCTGGTCAAGTCCTTCCCGCCGCTGCAGATCAGCTGATTCCGGCTAGCGCCGGATGCCGCGCAGGCTATGACGCCGGGTGAAGCATCGCTCGGCGCGAAACAAAAAGCGGAAGCCACGGCTTCCGCTTTTTCATGCGATTCAGCCTACCTGCCTCGACTGCAAATCCAGCAAATACGGTTTGACTTTGGCCGCCGTCACCTTCTGCAGCTTGCACAACAACGCGTGGTCGATGTCCGGCAGATGGAACTGCCGTTGCAGCGTGTCGCCGAGCAGCAGCAACAGATTCGCCGCCATTTCGGCGTCGGCCAGCGCGCGGTGGGCGCGGCCGGCATCGGGCAGCTTGGCCCAGCGCGTCAGCGTGCCCAGCTTGTGGTCCGGCGCCTGCGGCAACAGGCGACGAGACAACAGCAGCGTGCAGGCGAAATCCTGCCGGCGCGCCAGGCCCAGCAAGGACAGCTCGTGGTCCCAGAACTTGCGGTCGAAGCTGGCGTTATGCGCCGCCAGCGGGGTGTCGCCGACAAAACGCGCCGCCTCGCGCATCACCTCATGCGCCGGCGGCGCGGCGCGCAGCATGGCGTTGCTGATGCCGGTAAGCTGTTCGATCATCGGCGGCACCCACACGCCGGCGTTCATCAGACTCTGGAAGCGGTCGACGACGCGCCCGTCTTCCACTATCGCCACACCGATCTCCGTGGCGCGGCAATCGCGGCCCGGCGTGATGCCGTTGGTTTCAAAGTCGATGACGGCGACGCGCTGCCTCATGCCAGCGCGGCCTTGGCAGCCTCTTCCGGCGTCAGGCCGTCAAAGAACTGGTCGGTATACCACTCGGCCTGCTCTTCGATATGCTCCTGAGCTTCGGCCGCGGTCGCGCCGGCCGCCACCAGATGGGTTTCCACCTCCGCGCACCAGGCCAGCAGCGCCAGCGTTTCCTCATCCAGTTTTTCCTGCGGCTTCTTCGACATCGGGATTTCCTTGCAATTCAGTACATTATCGAGCCGGGCATTGTACCCGGCCTGGCGCGGCGCGCAAGCGAAACCGGCTTAATCGATCACACGGCCGCGCAGCGACTTGATGGCCGCGCGTTGGGATTTGCCGGCCAGCCGGCGCTGCTTGGAGCCATAAGTGGGCTTGGTGGCGCGGCGCGCCTTGGGCGTATGGCTGGCGCCGTCTATCAACACCTGCAGCCGCAGCAAGGCATCCGCGCGGTTCTGCTCCTGGGTGCGGTACTGCTGCGCCTTGATCACCAGCACGCCTTCCTTGCTGATGCGCTGATCGTTCAGGCCCAGCAGCCGCTCGCGCAGCCAGTCCGGCAACGATGAGGCGGCAATGTCAAAACGCAAATGGATGGCAGACGACACTTTATTGACGTTCTGTCCGCCTGCGCCCTGGGCGCGCATCGCGGTGAACGTCACCTCGTCCTCTTTGACTACGTAGCGGGGGGATGACACGGCACAATAAGCTGCAAGCAAAAGCTCATTATACGCCTGAAATGGAAAAGCCCGCCGCGCAGACAGGCGGGCGGGCTTGGGGCATGGGGGCGATCAGGACTTCAGGCTCTTGACCAGCCCGTCGCACACCGGTTTCTGCGCATCGGCGGCCGGCAGCTTTTCGCACACGCTATTCAACTGGCCCGCCAGGCGGCTGATCGCCTCCGCGTGCTTGCCATCCTGGTTCCAGCTTTTCAGCCGGCTGGCGACGCGCTCCAGCGAGCGGCGGCTGCGCTCGTAGAACGCGCTGTCGGACTTGGCCGCGTCGGCAAACACCTCTTGGGCTGCGGTTTCGATCCGGGCGGCATCCTGCGGCGCCAGCTCCACCGCGTTGCCGACATAGCTGGCGCCCCACTGCAGCCGCGTCGCCTGCCCCTCGGCTGCTTGGTAGGCCTTTTGATACCAATCGAGCGCTGCCGCCTTGTCGCCGCGCGCTTTGGCGTTGGAGGCCAGGATCAGCATGTGGTAGTACGGCGCATGCGAGGTCTTCAGCTCGCCTTGCAGCAACTTGTCGGACTCAGCCAGCAGCCCGGCATCGGCCAGCAGCTCGCCGGCAGCCGTGATCACCGCCTGGCGCTGGTACGGGTTGGCGCTGGCCTTGTCCGCCGCCGCCACCTTGCTCTGAATATCCGTCACCAGCTCGACCGGCAGCGGCTGCTTGGGATGCTCAGCCTTGTACAGATCCAGCACGGTGGATTCGGCGCCGAGTCGGTCGCTCCAGGCCAGGGATTCGTCATTGGACAGCCGCTGCAATTGGCCATGGAATGCCGTCCGCAATGGCGCATCGCCCAGCAGCTTCAGCAGGTCCGCCGCCGCGTAAATCACAATATCGGCATTAGCGCGGCTGAGCTTGTCGTCAGCCAACACGTTCAGCAGGCGGGCGCGGGCTTCCGCTTTATCGAACTCAGGCGGCTGCTTTTCACCCGCCAGCGCCGCCAGCGCCTTCAATTGCAAACGGGTGGCGGTGGCGGCCTGCTCCGCCGGCACCTGGCGCGCCAGCTTGACCAACGCAGCCGCCACGTCAGATTCCGGAATGATCTGCCCCTGGTCGACATCCCAGGCGTAATCGGCCAGCAGCTGCCAGTCATCGGCCGCCAGCGGCTTGCCGGCCAGCGCGTCGGCCAGCAGCGTCTTCACCGGCTTCACCGTGGTCAGGCCCAGCTGCAAGGTGCGCAGATAGCGTTGCGGGTCCACCTCGCCCGGCAGGCGGGTGATTTCGGTGCCGTCCGGGCGGAACAGAATCATCGTCGGGTAGCCCCGCACCTTGAACTGCTCGCCCAGCTGCTGGGCATTGTCGCTGTCGCCATCCAGGTAGACCGGCACAAACTGGCGCGCGGCGGCGATGAAGTCCGGCCGGTTGAAAATGGTGGATTTGACCTGATTGCAAGGCGGGCACCACACCGCGCCCCAGTACAGGAATACCGGCTTGTTTTCGCTGCGCGCCTTGGCGAACGCGGCGGACACGTCACCCTGCTGCCAAGCGATGCCCGGCGGCAAGGCGTGGCCGTTGCTGACATCGGCCTGCGCCAGCGGCATCAGGCCGGCCAGCGCCAGGGACAACACCACGAGAGTTCGCTTCATGTCTTGGCCTCTTGTTGTGCGAATATCAATCTCGCCATGCTAAACCAAATATTCCCTAGGCATAAAGATGATATGGCGATTTGCTTAGCAGCCTCCCTGAAATACCACGCCTAGTCTTCCTTTGCTTCCGCCTTCTCAGCCTTGGCGCCAGCAATCGCCCTCTCCAATTGAGTGAGAAGCAAGGCGACCATAAACCCTCCGAGCCAGGAGCGTAGATCCAGAGAGGTGAGACTGATCAACTGACCAAAAACAATCAGCGCAAAACCAAACGACAACAAGCCGATGCGGCCTTTATGCGTTTTGACGAACATGCCCGAATGCTCCTTTCATGACAGACTGTTGAATTTCTATCCTGTTGCGAGGTACCTGTTTTCACCCTTCCCGCAACTCAAAATCATGCGTGATGTCGGCTGTCTTGCCCAGCATGATGGAGGCGGAGCAGTACTTCTCCGCCGACAGCTTGATCGCCCGCTCCACCGCGTCCGGCTTCAAATCCCGTCCCACCACGACAAAATGGAAACGAATCTTGGTGAACACCTTGGGATCGACGTCGGCGCGCGCCGCTTCTATCTCCACCCAACAGTCGCGCACGTCCTGGCGGGACTTTTTGAGAATCGTGATCACGTCGTAGCTGGTGCAGCCTGCGGTGCCGAGCAGCACCAGCTCCATCGGCCGCGGGCCCAGATTGCGGCCGCCGCCTTCCGGCGCGCCATCCATCACCACCGCGTGGCCGCTGCCGGTTTCGCCCATGAAGCACACGCCGTCCACCCATTTCAGTCTCGCCTGCATCGCACTCCTCCCCTTTTTGATCGAAAAACCTCATCAGACTAACATTGCCGATTTGGGCAGACAAAGATTCACCGGTAGAATAGAAAGATTGTCCCGTTATATCCGAGCTGCACCCATGCTGGTACTTGGTATTGAATCTTCCTGCGACGAAACCGGCGTCGCGCTTTACGACACCGAACACGGCCTATTGGCCCATCAGCTGCACACCCAGATGGCGATGCACGCCGAGTACGGCGGCGTGGTACCCGAACTGGCCAGCCGCGACCACATTCGCCGCGCCATCCCGCTGACCGAGGCTTGCCTCGCCGACGCCGGCAAGACCCTAGCCGACCTGGACGCCATCGCCTACACCCAGGGTCCGGGTCTGGGCGGCGCGCTGATGGTGGGCGCCAGCATGGCCAACGCGCTGGCCTTCGGCCTGAACATCCCGGTGATCCCGGTGCATCACCTGGAAGGCCATTTATTGTCGCCGCTGCTGGCCGATCCCAAGCCGGAATTCCCGTTCCTGGCGCTGCTGGTCTCCGGCGGCCACACCCAACTGATGGCGGTGCGTGGCGTGGGCGATTATGAAATCCTGGGCGAAACGGTGGATGACGCCGCCGGCGAGGCCTTCGACAAAACCGCCAAACTCTTGGGCCTGCCCTACCCCGGCGGCCCGCTGCTCTCCAAACTGGCAGAATCCGGCAACCCGGACCGCTTCACCCTGCCTCGCCCCATGCTGCACTCCGGCAATCTGGACATGAGCTTCTCCGGCCTGAAAACCGCCGTATTGACGATGACTAAGCAGGTGGAAGCCGAGCATGGCGAAATCGACGAGCAGACGCGGATGGACATCTGCCGCGCCTTCCAGGAGGCCATCGTCGAGGTGCTGGTGAAAAAATCCCTCGCCGCGATGAAGCAGGCCGGCATGAAGCGGCTGGTGGTGGCCGGCGGCGTCGGCGCCAACAAGCAGCTGCGCGCCGCGCTGAACGATGCCGCCGCCCGCAAACGTTTCGAGGTGTTCTACCCGCCGCTGGCGCTATGCACCGACAACGGCGCGATGATCGCCTTTGCCGGCGCCATGCGCGTGAAGTATGCGGAACAGCCGGGCAGCTTCAGCATCAAGCCGCGCTGGGATTTGTCCAGCCTGCCGGCGGTGTAAACCTAAATATTTTATCAGCCACGAAAACCACGAAAGAACACGCACAACTCCCGAAGCCGGCAGGCCGCCGCTTGATCAGCGGCTTGCTCCGCTAGTTTTATTTTTCGTGTCGTTTCGTGGATTTCATGGCCCAATACCATCATGATCCAACTCAAAAACCTAAGCCTGCGCCGCGGCCTGAAAGAACTGCTGATCGGCGCGAATCTGACGCTCAACCCAGGCTACAAGGCCGGCCTGACCGGCGCCAACGGCGTCGGCAAGTCCAGCCTGTTTTCCATGCTGCTGGGCGAGCTGCACGCCGACGGCGGCGACATGTTGATCCCGCCCAACTGGACCATGGCCCATGTGGCGCAGGAGACGCCGGCGCTGGAGCGCAGCGCGCTCGATTACGTGCTGGACGGCGACAAGGAGCTGCGCGCGCTGGAAGCCCAGCTGGCCGAAGCGGAAGCCAAGCACGACGGCAACGCCATCGGCCATCTGCACGGCGAATTGGCGCATATCGACGCCTATTCCGCCGCGGCCCGCGCCGGCAAGCTGCTGACCGGCCTCGGCTTCGATGAAGCGGCCCAGCAACGTCCGGTGGCCAGCTTCTCCGGCGGCTGGCGCATGCGGCTTAACCTGGCCCAGGCGCTGATGTGCCGTTCCGACCTCTTGCTGCTGGACGAACCCACCAACCACCTGGATCTGGAAACGGTGCTGTGGCTGGAGGATTGGCTGAAGGCCTATCCCGGCACGCTGCTGGTGATTTCGCACGACCGCGACTTCCTGGACGCCATCTGCAGCCATATCGTCGAAGTGGCCAACCAGACGCTGACGCTGTACACCGGC